>JANYAP010000050.1 GCA_025361285.1 Bacteroidales bacterium
AGTTATAGAAGTTATAGAAGTTATAGGAGTTATAGAAGTTATAGAAGTTATAGAAGTTATAGAAGTTATAGAAGTTATAGAAGTTATTGGAGTTATAGGAGTTATAGAAGTTGTAGAGGTTGTAGAAGTTGTAAAATAAATTAACGAATTTTTTACTGCTATTACATTGCAGAATAGGAAATTAGCAACTTTTACAGTTTTTACATAATTATAATGTAACTATTATATTGCGATGCCACTAAATACTAACACATTTCTAATTATTTTTACCATCGCATGGAAAAAAATTGGAAGATACGAAAGCAGGGAGACCAAGCCGTTATTGAGCATTTAGCTGAGGTTTTGGGTATCAATAAAGTTATGGCTAACTTATTGGTGCAGCGCAATATATCCAACTATAACGAAGCAAAATCGTTTTTTCGACCCAGTCTTGATTTATTGCATAATCCTTTTGTAATGAAGGATATGGACAAAGCAATTAATCGTATAGTCTTGGCCATAAGTAATAACGAAAAAATTCTTATTTATGGCGATTACGATGTTGACGGAACTACCTCGGTAGCACTTGTTTATTCGTTTTTGCGAAAGTATTGCCCAAATATAGCATACTATATTCCAAACCGTTATGGCGAAGGATATGGAATATCGTTTAAAGGTATCGATTTTGCGGTTGAACACGGCATAACTCTTATTATAGCTCTCGATTGCGGTATTAAATCCAGTGATAAGGTTGAATACGCCACAAAACAAAATGTCGATTTCATAATATGCGACCATCATAACCCTGGCGATTCTATTCCAAAGGCCATTGCAGTACTCGATCCCAAGCGGCCAGATTGTAATTATCCCTACAAGGAACTTTCGGGCTGTGGCGTGGGCTACAAGCTTTTACAGGCATTCTCCATACAAAACCAAATACCCCTTTCCGAGCTAGAACAGTATCTCGACTTAGTGGCAGTGAGCATAGCCTCGGATATTGTTCCTATTAATGGAGAAAACAGAATACTGGCTTTTTTTGGTCTTAAAAAGCTAAGCGAGCGACCGTGCGATGGCTTGAAATCGATAATTAAAATTGCAGGTATCGAGAACAAGGAAATTACAATTGACGATATAGTGTTTAAAATTGGCCCGCGAATTAATGCCGCCGGACGAATAGAATCGGGCGATAAAGCGGTAGCATTGCTAATATCCGACGACGAAGCGCATGCACAATCTATGGGTGACCGCATAAACGAATTTAATAATACCCGCAAAAGTATCGATAGTTCTATTACTCAGGAAGCATTGAACCTAATTGCCAGCGACCCAGACAAAAAATATTGCTATTCCACGGTACTTTTCAATCCCAACTGGCACAAAGGGGTTATAGGCATTGTGGCATCGCGGTTAATAGAAACGTATTACCGACCAACGGTTATATTAACCGAATCGAACGGAATGGCAACCGGTTCGGCACGTTCGGTGGATGGTTTCGACCTTTACCAAGCTATTGACGAATGCAGCGATTTACTCGAAAACTTTGGCGGACACATGTTTGCAGCTGGCGTTACACTCAAACCCGAAAACGTTCCTGCATTCAAAGAACGATTTGAAAAGGTGGTATCGAAATATATACGTGATGATCAACTCGTTCCATCTATCGATATAGATGCTCAAATTGAGTTAAGCGATATCGACCCAAAATTTTACCGAATACTTAAACAATTTCAACCCTTTGGTCCTGGCAATATGGCGCCAGTATTTCTCACTAAAAATGTATCGGATAACGGCTGTGGCAGGTTAGTAGGCAATTCGGGCGATCATATTAAGCTTGAGCTTATTCAAGAAAAAGAGCCTTTCCATATTTTCCCAGCCATCGGATTTCAGCTTTCGCATCATTTTAAGTACATAAAAAAGGGCAATCCGTTCGATGTGTGCTATTCCATTGAAGAGAATGAATTCCGAGGCAATTCGACGCTTCAAATGCGGTTAAGAGATATAAAGTGAGCGAGAAATGAAGGTTTTTAGAATGTTGATTTTTTGTTCAAAAAGTTTTCCAGACTTGTCTCAGTTTACAACCCCTAAAACTGAAAGTATATAAACGGCTGAAGTACTGCAGATTTAACCTGAAATAGAATTAACACCGCCAATATAGCCAAACCAATTTTTACGTAAATAGGTGATTTTATAAACCATCCGCGGTAGCGTTCTTTCCAACGTGCTGGAAACCAATGAATAGCGAAACCAACATAAATTACAGCAAACACATTGCTGTAACTTATTAATATTTGGGGCACTAGTAAAAAATTGAACTGTGTAAATATTTGCGAAAGCATATCCGATAATGCCTGCATATCGGCGCACCGGAAGAATATCCAAGCAAAACACACGAAATGAAACGTGAAAAATGCAGCCAAAAACCTACCAAAAATAGTTGAAGGTATAGTAAGTGAGAATTTTCTTGTCCATAACTTATTAATTACCAAGCCTAAACCGTGCAACATGCCCCAAATAGCAAACTTAATATTAGCGCCGTGCCAAAGTCCTCCTAACAGCATGGTAATTAACAAATTAACATAAGTGCGAATCTTTCCTGCTCTGTTTCCGCCAAGCGAAATGTATAGATAATCGCGCAACCACGACGATAGCGAAATATGCCATCGATGCCAAAAATCGATTAGGCTAGTAGCCTTGTAAGGCGAGTTGAAATTTATAGGCAATCGGAAGCCTAACAGCAACGCTACTCCTATAGCAATGTCGGTATAACCCGAAAAGTCGCAATATATTTGAAGAGCATAACCATACACAGCCATTAAATTTTCGAAGCCCGAATAGCCAAGCGGGTTATCGAACACTCTATCGACATAATTAACTGATATATAGTCGGATATCAACATCTTTTTGATTAAACCGTTCAATATCAAAAACAACGCATGCCCCATTTCGCGTATGGTAAGTGCGTATTGCGAATACATTTGCGGTATAAACTCGGCAGCGCGAACAATAGGCCCAGCAACCAACTGCGGAAAGAACGATTTATAAAAACCAAATTCGAGAATATTCTTTACTGGTTTCGTTTTATGTCGGTATAAATCAATGGTATAACTTAAAGCCTGAAACGAATAAAACGAAATACCTGCTGGAAGAACTATGCTTCGTATATCGAAACTACTTCCCGATACTTTATTAGCAAAAAATGCCAAATAATTAATTGTATCGTAATGAGTACCAAATACTTTATTCCAAACATCTACAAAAAAATACGAGTATTTAAAATATAGGAGTAACGAAATGCAAACCAGCACGCTTAATGCTACAAACACCTTTCGGAGCCAACGTTTACGGCTTCGGTAAATACCAACTCCCAAATAGTAGTTTGCCACAATAGAAAACACCAAAAGCCATATAAATATGCCGCTGCATTTGTAATAGAAGTATAGGCTCATTACAAGCAGAAAACCATTGCGCAAAGAAGTTCGCCTGTAAACCAGCGAATATAAGAGAAGTATCATAAGAAAGAAAAACCAGAAAAACACCTGCGTGAAAAGTATTGGCGAGGCTGGATCGTAGAAAAGATTCTGAATGATAAGTTCCTTAATCTTGTCCATTTGAATTAGTTTTGTTCATTGCCTTAGTAAAAGCATCGGAAAAAAGTTCGCCTTGCAGTACGTATCCTATTTTGCGTAAATGAATCATATCCAAATACATAATATTACGCTCCTTCCATAGTTTTGCCGAACCCATTTCGCCCATTACCGCATAAAAATCCCAGTAAGCACAGTGCTTTCGAACGGCAATTCTAATAATTTCGTCGCGTACAACTCGTAAGTTGGCATTTGCAAACTGCTTTGCACGCAAATTGTCGCCAGCGGTGGTAAGCAGAATGCATACGCCTGGCAATATTGCTTGAATACTATCTATTAGGGTTTCAACCTGTTTTCGAAATCGAAATCTGTCGAGTTTTTCGCAGTTTGAGTCGTTGGTACCGAGCGAAACTATAACTAAATTTGGCAATAACTGCCTTATAATGTGGCTATAATCTATCATCCTGTTAAAGGCTTTAAAGCTTGCGCCGTTTACACCTATGGAATGATAAACGACACCATATTGCGAGGATAACAAGTTGATTCCCAGTAGAGTAAAGTTAGTGCGAATGGAATCGACAGCCGAAAACCGTAAATTAACCGAATCGTGCATTTCGGAGAAAATAAGGCGAGTGGCAAAAAAATTGCCGAAACATTTTTCTTCAACCGCCATTGCATTGCAACTATCGGCAAATATGAGATGTACCTTGTTATGATATATAACTAATTCGTTAAAAGGATATAAGCTATCGGTTTTAGATTTTAATTTTAACGTAAGTTGAACAATAGAATCGGATGTAACAAGATGATAACCTGAAATTTGCGCCGATTCGCCCGATAGTAAATGGTTAAACTTGCGCCCTTCCCATTTGGTTATCGAGCTAAACTTAACATTCTCTGAACCATTTGCTTTAGCGTACGAATGCGGAAATGCCCATCCGTAGCCCGACACGCCATATTTCTGATTCAACAATTCCCTTAATCGTTCGGCAAAATAACCGCCTTGCATGTGCGAATCGCCGAGTTGAACAATTGAAAAATTGCCTACATTACTATCTTCGAGGATTTTAAGTTGACTTACAACATTTCCCCATCCAATAGCGCTATCGGTATTACAAATAACATTTTTCGCAGCATTTATTGGAGGGTTCGAAACCGAATAGTTTTGGCATTGCGAGTAAGCCAACACAAACAAAAAGACCAAAACTGCCACGATTCTATTCCACATTTGATAATGTTTTTTCTGATGCTTGAAACCTCTCAAACTCATGTATGAATGATCGATAAAACATTTCGCCGATAGTTTTTGCTCCGAGGGCGTTTAGGTGAACAAAATCCTTCTGCGCCAATGGTGGATTGGTATACACCCAACTGGGCATGGAATTATGCCCCCCCATGGCTTCGTACATATCCCAAAAGGCACAACCCGTGGCAAAAGCCGCACGTTTCTGTGCATCGCGTATTTTTGTAACGTTTGGGTAAGTTTCGTAACCGTTTTCGCCATTTCGCGAAACATCGCTAACACCAATGATTATGATAGATAGAAAAGGACAGGCTTTCTTAACTGCTTCAATTTGCTTTCGGTAATTGTTTTCGTAGAAAGTGTAATCGCTTAACACGTTAGGAACCACATTTACACCAAATTGCAGAACAAGCAATTTAACGTTGAGAAGCTGATAAAATTGTCGAAGAAAATTAAGATCGATATGGCTAAATTCCAGACCCGAACTACCACGCAGCGGGACATTATCGACTGCAATACCTTCGAGCGCATCGAGTGCAATGCCATAAATATTAGGCGATTCGACCGTTTTAAACGAAATAGATAAATTGCTGATTGGAGTATTAAATTTCCAACGCAATTCTTTTAAACCAGACGACGAAGGAACTATTTCGGCATCTACAACTTTTTTATTTTGTTTCGCTTGCACCATCATTGGTGTTCGGTTAAAGCCATAGAAAATACGGCATTGTTGAAACTTCTGAGCCTGCGAAAAAGATATATTGGCACGTTTCAGGTCAATCCACCCATCCAATTCCGTTGGCTTACCAAAAAAACTTGTTGAGTTGTCGATTCGGGAGTAGTTTATTAACGCACCAAACTTCTTGCCATTTGTGGCGTTGCCCGTATTGCGTTGTGGCGAATATTTTACCCAATTATCCGAAACATCGAAAACATAAGAGCTTGATGCAGGGTTTGTTGTAACAATTGAGAAAAGGCCAATACCCAAACCGCCAAACCTAAGTTGTAACTGATTGCGAATGTACGAAGTAATGCGGTCGCCCTCAATTTGCGAATCGCCATAATGCATTATTCGTATCAACTTTTTGTTGGTAGGTAAGCTACCTAGCTCTCGGAAAAAGGGGTTAAGGAGGGTGTCTTTTTCATTGGGAAATTCAATTGGACGAACTAAAGTGCGAAGGCAGTCGTGATTTATAAAAGCTACACTATCAATGGCTTGTACTTTTGCGCTGATAAATTTCGTTTTGGTAACCGATAAAGATTTATGTGTAGACGAATCCTTTATAAAATTTGAGAGCGTAACAATGTTCGAAATGTCCTTATACGCTGGTTTAGTGTTCGATATAAATCTTTCCAACGACGGAATTTTAATATTGAATAGGCTGAATATTACGTAATTACTACGCAAACTTACCGAAACCAAAGCGAGAATAAAAAATACCGAAAGCCCAAAAAGAAAAATGCGAAAAGGCTTCATAACTGACTAATCTTCGTAAATTAAATTCTTGAATTGGTTGAAGATATGTAATACTTCTCAGACTATCAAGCCTCTTCGCAAAAAATTAATTAATACGCTTAATCTTGAGTGTTTGTCCTGGCTTAATTTTACTCTCGCCATCCAAATTATTCCATTTCATTAAGTCGTTGTCCGATATACCAGGGTATTGACTGGCTATCTTCCACAAAGTATCGCCCGATTTAATTTCGTAATACACAAAATCGCTTGCTTTTACAATCTCTTTTGTGTTCATAGCCGATGGTTTAGCTTCAGCGCCTTGCGAAGTCTGCAATTTGGCAGTTTTCTTTTTAGGAAGGTATATTACGAGGCGCTTACCAGCTATAATTTTATTTTTCGAGATGTCGTTCCAGTATCGAATGTCCGACACACGCACACGATATAACGATGCTATTTGACCGAGATTTTCGCCCGATTTCACCTGATGATAAATCCTCTGCATATCGCCACTTGGAGGCGGTGGACCATAACTATCCATTCGTCCTTGTCGTCCTCCGCGCCCTGAGCGATAATTTGCAGGTATAATAATTTTAAATTCACCACTAAAAAACTTGTCGTTCTTATATCGGTAAACCGAATCCTGAAGGTCGATAAACCTAGTAGCCCACTGCGAAGGCAAACGTAGCGGACAAGGGCTATATTTGCCAGGAATAATATCGCGACGGTATTGAGGGTTTAAATCGCGAATTTGTTCAATAGGAACTTGCAATACATCGGCAACTTGCTGTAAATGAACGTTGTTAGCCAACATAATGGTATCAACCGATTCGGGCAGCGCAAAAGTTGCAGAGCGGGCTGTTAAATTATGCTCTTTGTAGTAATTCATTACATAAGTAGCAGCAATAAAGGCTGGTACGTAACCTCGCGTTTCGCGTGGCAAAAAATAGTATATATCCCAGTAACTTGTTTTTCCGCCCGCGCGGCGAATAGCCTTGTTAACATTACCCGGACCGCAGTTATAGGCCGCTAATGCCAAAGTCCAGTTATTATAAACCGAGTATAGATCGCGAAGATACTTAGCAGCAGCGTTTGTCGATGCAACGGGGTCGCGGCGATCATCGACATACGAATTAATGGTAAGCTTATACAAACGGCCCGTTCCGTACATAAATTGCCACAAGCCAGTAGCGCCGCAGCGCGAAACAGCACGCGGGTTTAAGGCCGATTCGATAACCGATAAGTACTTCAATTCCAATGGCATTTGATTGCGATCGAGAATTTCTTCGAACAAAGGAAAATAGTAATCCTTCAGCCCAAGCATTTCCTCAACAATGCCACGTTTTTTAACAGTATAAACCTGAATATAACGCTTAACAATGTCGTTATAAGTAAGTTCGAAAATAGATGGTATATTTCGTAATCGATTAATATAAACAGAATCGGGTAAATCGTTTTGTTTTTGCGACGAGTCAATTTCGGAAACGAACGGCGAATCTTCGGTTACTGGATCCTGCGAAAAGCGTGTACTTACTAAACTATCGAGGTTGCTATCGGTGTTTAAAAACTCACTGTTTATTACAACCGAATCATTTTCCTGACCAAAAGCGATAACCGAAAACGGAATTACTAGTAAAGAAATAAGTATCTTCCTCATGGTACACTGATTTAATGAATGTTAAACGTAAATTTTAAACCTGCCGCACTTCGGTAGGCTATTGTGTTAATAATTACTGGCTCAACCCGTAACGAAAGATTGTCGCCAATATCGTAATAAAATAGATATGCATCAACAGTGGCATCGATAATATTAATAAAATATATGCCTGCCATTATAAGGATGTTAAGGTCGCGAAGGCGCTGATATTGATCTTTGTAAAATTTTAAAGCCGTTTGTTTGTCAGAAACGTCGGTAACATAACGGTTATCGGGAAAAACAGGTTCATTGTATTTAATAGGATCACCTTTGAAATTAACATAATCGACATAACAGTTTCGATATTCGCGATATAGATTTACGTAACGTGCTAAAAAATAAATATTTGTACCCAATCCAGCATACAGAACTGGCACTTTCCATACCTTTTTATTATAAACCTGCCCCAATCCTGGCAATACTGCCGACATCAATGCTGCCTTGCGTGGCGAGTGAACTGGTTGCAGGGTATCGATTTGCTGAGTTTTAAGCGTATCTTGCGCCATGCTAGGCAATTGACTTAGCAAAACTAGAAAAAGAAAACCTATACTTTTTTTGAATCCTTCCAAACGATGTTTTTTGATTATTATTCCTTGATACCTAATTTTTCGACCATGCTAATAAATTTAATTAGCTCATTATCAGAATAGAATGGAATTACTATTTTACCTACTCCTTTTGTATTTCTCTTAAACTCAACCCTTTGATTGAAATGAGTTCGAAGATTATCTCTAAAACCTCGATATGGGCTGGAGGCGTCGTCGTTCTCTTTAACAGGTTTACTGTCGTCAATAACAACTGTCTCATCCCTAGGTATATTGAGTGCTTTTACTAATTCTTCCACCTGACGAACAGAAAGTCCATCCTCAAGAATTGTAAAAAAGATTTTCACCTGCTCGTCGGGCGATTCGATATTTATTAAGGCTTTTGCATGACCCATCGAAATTTTCCGCTGACGTATTCCTTGTTGAATAGCGGCTGGCAAACGAAGTAAACGTAAGTAATTAGCCACTGTTGAACGTTTTTTTCCAACACGATCGCTAAGAATTTCCTGCGTAAGATTACACTCGTCTATTAATCGCTGATAACTAAGCGATATTTCGATTGCATCGAGATCTTCGCGCTGAATGTTCTCTACAAGTGCTAACTCCAACATTGCTTGATCGTTGGCGGTGCGAACGTAAGCTGGCATAGTGTTTAAACCAGCTAGTTGCGATGCACGAAAACGCCTCTCGCCACTAATTAACTGGTACTTACCGTTTTCGAGTTGGCGAACTGTAATTGGCTGAATAATACCTAGTTCGCGAATTGATATAGATAATTCAGATAGAGCCTCCTCATTGAAAGTTTTACGCGGTTGAAAAGGGTTTACTTCTATTAAATTAATATCAATATCATTTATCGAAGCTACTGTTTCCGCCTTATTTGTTTCCTCTGAGGCTTCTTCAATTAATGCACTTAACCCGCGGCCTAATGCGCCTTTTTTTAATGCCATTGTTAATTATAAATGTGAAGTTAATTAGCTTACAGGTTTTTGTGGAGCTTTTACTACTGATGGATCGTTATTTTGAATTAATTCTTTAGCAAGATTCAGATAATTTAGTGATCCTGTAGAACTTGCGTCGTATAAAATAACTGGTTTGCCAAAGCTAGGCGACTCGCTAAGCTTAACATTTCGTTGAATTAATGTTTTGAAAACCATTTGCTGAAAATGCTTTGTAACTTCTTCAACAACTTGATTGCTAAGGCGTAAGCGAGCATCGTACATTGTAAGAAGAAATCCTTCTATTTCGAGTTTGGTATTTAATCGGGTTTGAATAAACTTCACTGTATTAAGCAGTTTGCCTAAACCTTCCAAAGCAAAATATTCGCATTGCACGGGAATTATCACCGAATCGGCTGCTGTTAAAGCATTTACAGTAATCAAGCCTAGGGATGGCGAACAGTCGATAAGCACGTAGTCGTAGTCGTCCTTTACAGTATCGATAACGGCTTTCATTACGTATTCGCGTTTGACCAAACTAACCATTTCTATTTCAGCACCTACCAAGTCGATATGAGATGGAATAATGTCTAAACCAGGCACTTCGGCCTTTAAAATAATATCTTTGGGATTAATTCCGTCGATAAGACATTCGTAAATACTGGTTTTTATGGCACGTATATCGAAACCTAAGCCCGAGGTGGCATTTGCCTGCGGATCGGCATCAATAAGCAGAACCTTCTTCTCGAGAACGGCCAAACTTGCTGCAAGATTAATGGCGGTAGTTGTTTTACCAACTCCTCCCTTTTGATTTGCTAATGCTATAACTTTCGACATCGTTTGTATTTATCTAAATTATTAACTACTAAAATACCCGAATTTACTCGGCACAAAATTAATATCCTTAATTTAAACTAAGGGTGCAATGTTAGTGCATTTATAAACAATAAAAAATCATTTATCAACAATTTATTAACAAAGCCTCCTACGAGAGAATTTTTAATTTGTTGGGTAGAAGTTGTAAATGTTTAGAGGTTGTAGACGTTGTAAGGGTTGTAGGGGTTGTAGAGTTGTAGGGGTTCAAGAGTTGTAGAGGTTGTAGAGGTTATAGAGGTTGTAAGGGTTGTAGAGTTGTAGATTTGTAGGGGTTGTAGAAGTTGTAGAGTTGTAGAGGTTGTAAGGGTTGTAGAGGTTGTAGAGGTTATAGAGGTTATAGAGGTTATAGAGATTGTAAGGGTTGTAGATTTGTAGGGGTTGTAGTGGTTGTAGAGGGGATAGAGGATTTTTACAACCTCTATAACCTTTACAACTTATTTTTACAACCCATTTTTACAACTTATTTTTACAACCCATTTTTACAACCCATTTTTACAACCTCTACAACTTTTACAACCAACCTATTCCCCACTAAACAACTCCTTAACCTTTGCCCCGAAAGTTCGTTTGCTAGGCATTTTACCCTGCAAGTATGGGGTTAAAGGATTTCCGTTTCTAATCATCTCTAAAATAACATCCCAGCCCGGGAAACCGCCTATATTTCGATCGTCGATAAATAGGTCGGCATTAACTTTTCGGCTAATTGTTTCATCGAAAACTTCTTCGGGATAGTTTTTATTTACTGCATAAAACACTAAACCTCGTTGCTTGCAATATTCTACAGCTTGGTCGAGCTCAATACCACTGCGAAATGTCCATAAAACAAGCTGATGCTGGAGTCGTTGTAATTCCTTTAGAGTTTCGATCGAAAACATTAATTCGTCGCCTATTGCAGGAAACTTATGCTCAACAATTGTCCCGTCAAAATCTACGGCAATCTTCATAGTTTGGATGTTTGTATGATTAAAAAACGGTTAAAGATAAAAAATATTTACTTTTGCCTCAAAAAAATAAAATACATTATGAAACAATTGAGGCTTTATTTATCGAATATACCAAATACCATTACCGCTCTTAATTTATTATTAGGCTGCATTTCAATAACTTATTCGTTTAATGGAGATTTAATTACAGCTTCGATTTTAATTTTTATTGCTGGCTTTTTCGATTATCTCGATGGTTTGGCTGCTCGTGTTTTAAAGGCATATTCCGAATTGGGTAAATCGCTCGATTCGCTGGCCGACATGGTTAGTTTTGGCGTTGCGCCTTCGGTAATTCTGTACCAAATGATAATTATGGCGATGCAGAAAATTAATCCATCATATTCATTCGAAACCGCAAGTTTATTGGAGTCGATAATCATCTATACACCTTTTATAATTGCTGTATTTTCGGCGTTACGTTTAGCTAAATTTAATATCGACGAACGCCAAACTAAGTCGTTTATTGGTGTACCTACGCCTGCAAATGCATTTTTAATAGCTTCGTTCCCTTTTATTATTGCTAACTATCAATTAGGAAGCTATTTACTACTTAATATTTACATTCTCGTTCCGTTAATTTTTATTCTTTCGTTTTTGTTAACCTCTAATATACCAATGCTTTCGTTGAAAATGAGCAACATTAAATTTGCAGACAACAAAGCTGTTTTCATTATTATAGCATTGTCGGTAGTTTTACTAATAGTGCTTAAAATGGCTGCGATACCAGTAATTTATTGTGCGTATTTGATAGTTTCTGTAATCGATAACTCATTGAAAGTTAAGCGATAGATTACTTTCCAATCCAAACACTCTTATTGTTCAACGCTTTAGCGTATATCGAAAGAACGCCATGCTGAACGCGGTCGGAATCGGTTATTTTTTCGTCGGCATTCTGGTCGCGATATTTTATATCGCCAAGATTAGCATCGCGTTGAGCGCTTGCATAAATTTCGCCATTGAAATTAAATATCATAACTGTTTCAAATCCAACAGACTTACCTTCAATAAGTTTTTTATCTACCACATTACTTAATGCTCCTTTCGAAACAATAAACGAATAATTGCCTGGCGCCATTCTGTAAAAGAGAATTACGCCTTTTGCATTACTCATTCCGGTGTAGGTAGGGCAATTATTGGCAAAAGCGGTATCGCTACCATATAATTTTACAGTAGCACTATCAACATGAACATTAGGTATGTACTTAGTCCATTGGGTTGCATCGTAAACAACCATCGATAGCGACAAATCGTCGCTTATAACAAGGGTAAAAGGGTAATATTGCGTAACGCCTGCCGAAGTTGCCTCTATTGTTAATGGATATGAGCCCAAATCGGCTTCGGTTGTGATAGTTAGCGATAGTGTATCGGTAAAATTTGGCGCGCCATTAACCGTGCTAAAATGGCTCGTAACACCCGTTGGAACACCTTTCAAAACAAGCTCAACCTGCTCTGCAACGCCCTTTGTGCGCACTACACTAAATACCAATGCCTTGGTGTCGCCTACATTCGATTTAACACTATCAACACCTTGAATATCAAACTCAAAATATTCAATTACATCTTCTTTGCACGATAAAGCAAACAAAATAAAAATAAAAAACACTAGTAAAATACTTCTATTCATTGCATTGATTATAAGGGTATATTAAATAGGTAGAACGCAAGAACCTAGAGCCAAGAATCAAGAGCCAAGAGCCAAATTAGTGCGTTAAAATTAATATTTCAGTTAAATAAATTCGTTGAATATATGCCCGTTTTACGGAAAGTTATTGCTTTAGGTTTCAATGGTATATTCATCTGTCATTTCCACATTGTAATTTGTAATCTGTCTCATTTGCCATTTTGTCATTTGCACATTTGTCATTTGTAATTTCCTCATTTCCACATTGGTAATTTGTAATTTCCTCATTGGTAATCAGTAATTTGTTTTACTCCACATACAACACCAACCCCTTTAAATACTCGCCTTCGGGGTGATAAATGCTTACCGGATGATCGGCTGGTTGCGTAAGCTGATGAAGAATGCGTACGTTTCGCTTTGCAATGGCGGCACCCGAAAACACGGCCTGCCGAAATTGATCCTTTGTTACCACCTGCGAGCACGAAAAGGTAAATACTATGCCTCCAGGTTTAATTTTGGCTATCGCTTTGGCGTTAATACGCTTGTAACCCTGTAATGCATTGCTTAAGGCATTGTTGTGTTTAGCAAATGCTGGTGGGTCGAGAATTATTAAATCGTATTTATTGTCGATAGTATTCAAATATTCGAATGCATCCTCAGCCAAAGCCTCGTGGTTCGACGCGTCGAAATTGAGTGCAACGTTTTGCTTGGTTAACTCAACGGCTTTCTCCGAACTATCAACCGAATGCACAAGCTTTGCCCCTCCTCTTATGGCGTACACCGAAAAACCGCCTGTATAACAAAACATGTTAAGCACGGTTTTGTCTTTGGCATAGCTTTCAACAAGTTTTCGGTTTTCGCGTTGATCGATAAAAAAGCCAGTTTTCTGACCTTCAACCCAATCGACCATAAACTTGTTGTTGTACTCCAAAACTTGGTTAGGCTTGCCTTCGCTTAAAACGTACTCGTTTTTAGCGCCAATATTAGCCTTGAAGGGAATGGTAGCCTCGCTCTTATCGTAAACGGCAATTAGCTTGTCGCCAAAAATATTTTTTAATGTTTGTGCAATTACTTGTCGTGAGCGGTACATTCCCACCGAATGCATTTGCATTACAGCTGTATCGTTGTAAATATCGATAATTAGGCCTGGCAAACCATCGCCTTCGCCATGTACTAGCCTATATACGTTGTTTTGCAAATTTTCGGCAACGCCAATGGTGGTGCGTACTTTATAAGCTTGCATAAGTTTTTGATGCCAGAAATCGGTATTTATTTCAACCTGTTCGAAAGAAATTATTCGAACCATTATCGATCCTATCTGGTAATGTCCAATAGCAAGAAACTGATTGCTTGCGGAATACACTTCCATAAGATCGCCTTCGACAGCATCACCTTCAATTTTTTTTATCGCTCCCGAAAATACCCAAGGGTGAAACCTCAGCACCGACTGCTCCTTGCCTGGTTTTAATGTAATTTTATGCATTAAAGCTATTTGTTTGCAAATATTATTTATAAATTACAATTACTGAATCACTTTACCCTTTAAAGTGCCCGATGTGCAATCGTTAATAAGCACATTCACATAGTCGCCTATTTGATAGCTTTCTCGAGGAAAAACAACAATTTTATTTTGTGATGTTCGGCCGTACAGCTGATGTTTCGATTTTTTCGACGTTCCTTCTACCAACACTTCCAGAACATTACCTATGTCGAGCTTTTTCGATTCAACCGATAGCACTTTCATTAAATCGATAATTTCCTGAAGTCGGCGCGATTTAATGCTTTCAGGCACGTCGTCGGGGTATTTGCGATGTGCGTAAGTTTTGGGGCGTTCGGAATATTTAAACATAAACCCAAAATCGTACTTTGCCTCGCGTATCAGGCTAAGTGTTTGCTGGTGATCGTCTTCCGTTTCGGAACAAAAACCTGCAATAATATCGGTAGTAACGCAACAAGTGGGTAAAATACTATAAATAGCTTCTATACGGCTTAAATACCATTCGCGAGTGTATCCTCGTTTCATTAGCTCGAGTATTCGTGTGCTGCCCGATTGAGCTGGTAAGTGAATACTTTTGCAAATATTATCGTACTTGGCCATTGTATGCAACACTTCGTCGTTCATATCTTTAGGGTGCGACGTAGAAAACCTTACGCGCAATTTTGAGCTTAGCTGCGCCACTAACGATAGCAATCGCGGAAAACTAATCTCATCGCCAGTGGCAGTATCGGTCCAGTGGTACGAATCGACATTTTGCCCCAGCAACGTAACTTCTTTGTAACCCATCTCAATAAGTTCGCGCACTTCGCGAAGGATAGTTTGAGTATCGCGGCTACGTTCGGCTCCACGGGTATAAGGAACAACGCAATAGGCGCACATATTATTGCAACCACGCATTATAGATACGAAAGCCGAAATTTTATTTTCGTCGAAACGCACGGGGCTGATATCGGCATAAGTTTCCTCGCGGGACAGGAGTACATTTATTGCTTTTTGCCCCGTACCTGCTTGTTGCACAAGCTTATGCAAATCTCGGTAACTATCGGGACCAACCACTAAATCAACCATTTTCTGCTCTTCCAAGAGCTTTTCTTTTAAACGTTCGGCCATGCAGCCAATAACGCCAATAAGAAGAGATGGTCTACGTTTTTTCATTAACCGAAACACATCCAAGCGACCGCGAACGCGCTGTTCGGCGTTCTCGCGAATGGAACATGTATTTATAAGTATAAGGTCGGCCTCTTCCATAATTTCGGTATATACATATCCATGTTGCTTTAAAATAGATACAACAACCTCACTATCACTCACATTCATTTGACATCCGTAAGTTTCTACAAAAACTTTCGACGGTTTCGAATCTATTTCAGGAACAAAACGCAACTCTTTGGCTATAATGCCTTTATCTATTTTAGTTTGATGCATTCAATTTAATTTTTTGTCTGCAAAGGTAGTTAATTAGCTTATCGATTTCGACGATCTGGATTTTTTGACTTGATGTTCATAATTTAACTAATTATTAACATTGGCTTAATTGATGCTTTATTTTATAAATGAAACTTGCATTCAAATATTTTAAGTTATAAAAATTACTCTTTATAATCATTATTAAGAAGTTAAAAAAAATACAATGCAGCGTTTTAATATAATTACTATTGGTTTAAGCATTTTGTTCGCATTTGTGCTTGGTTCTATTTCGTTAAAAGCTCAAAACAACTATGTTATAACTCACGATGATAGTCTGGCTCTCGAAAATGTAATTGTTGAAAAATATTATGTAGCCGATTCGATTGACTGCCTCGACACTATTGGAGGCACTCTGCCAAGTGGTTCGGTAACATACCGTATTTATATCGATATGAAGAATGGTTATCGCTTACAAACAGTTTATGGCGTAACAAATCATGAGCTTTTCATTAAAACTTCAACCACTTTTTATAATAACCTTTATTGTTTTGCAATTACTGGATTTAATATTAACAATAAAGAATTAAATGAAAATAATGTGGCTCTCGATTCGTGGATTACCATGGGTGCGGCTTCCCGATTGCATACTGGCATTATAAAGGACGAAGATCACGATGGATCGATACTTAAACGAGCCTTGTTATCAAAATCCGATGGCCTTACAAACGGCGTATTTCCTACGTTTAAGCAATTCAACCTCGATTTGAGTTTTTTTAAGGATAACAAAAACGCCTCGCTATTCGCAACCACCAATGGAGTTTGGGCGGCTTTCGGTGGCGTAATGGGCCCAACTGCCGATAACAAAGTACTGATAGCACAACTCACAACTAATGGCAAATTGTCGTTCGAATTAAATGTTCAAATAGGAACTCCAACGGCAGGCGTAGTACAATTTGTTGCAAAAAATCCCGAACGTGCCGAATTGTACTTTAAAGGGTTAACATATAGTATGTTAAAAATTAATTATAAATCATTTTAAATTTCAGAACATGAAAAAAGTTTTACTTAGTCTTTTATTTATTGCGGCTGCGTTTGCCGGATACTCTCAATCGGGTTTAGACTCGATAATTGTCGAAAAATATTACGTTTCTGATGCAAATGACGAGTCTGGCAGTTCCGGAATTTTACCTGCAGGTTCAGTAACATATCGTATTTACGTTGATATGGCTGAGGGTCACAAATTGCTTAATATTTATGGAAGTGTTAATGAAACCAAAAACCACCCATTATTTTTAAAAACAACAACATCCTTCTTCAATAATACCGACTATGGATCGTCCTCCCCAGCATTTAGCAGTACAAATACCAAGAAAAACACGGTAATGCTCGATTCGTGGATTACTAACGGTGCTGCCTGTAATGGCTTTTGGGGTGTTATGAAATCGGAAGACGATGGCTTAAATAATTTTGTTAATAAAGACGACCTTTTGATGAACAACGACGCTTCGGCAGGTTTTCCATTAAGCGAACAGGATGGCATGTTTGCCGGAACACCTCCTAGTACTTCTACAATTGGTGCTGTTAATACCGATGTGTTAAATGACGGAACTACTGATGGCAACTCCTTTATAATTGATGATGGTGCTTGGTTTGTGTTAGGTGGTGTTGTAGGCCCTACAGTGCATAACAGAGTATTAATTGCTCAACTAACAACCGACGGCGAATTATCTTACGAATTAAATTTAGTAATAAAATCTCCAGACGTTGGTGAGGAATATGGAATCAGTGCTAATTATGTTGCTAAGAATCCTATTAATATAGGTGGAATAGGTGCACCGGAATTTTCCGACCCAAAATACAAGCTTTCCTCATCAAATTATGTTGGTGTGAGTGATTTGACCAATAATAAATTTAATATTAATGTGTATCCTAACCCAACTACCGAAGGGGTTTACGTTAATTTAAATACAAACAAAATAAGCAAAATAAACGGTTACAAAATAATGAATATTACAGGTCAAGTGGTTGTGGAAACAACTTTAAATGTAGTTACTAACAAATATGACGAATATATACCAATATCAACTTTAGTTAGCGGCGTGTACACAATTGTACTATTTGTTGATGGCAAACCTTTAATGAAAAAAATAATTAAAAACTAGTTGGTTAGGCTGGAGGTTGGAGGCTGGAGGAGCTTCAATGGAATTTGTAAATAGAAGTTTTTTATCAATCATTCCTTCCCCTAGAGCATACAGCCTACAGCCTAAAGC
>JANYAP010000106.1 GCA_025361285.1 Bacteroidales bacterium
CCTTTAATTTCGGCATCGATAATATAACTGCGTTCGGTGCTTATCATGTCCCAATATTTGTCGTACCATTCTAACTCATCGAGTGTAAAGGCCGATTCCTGAATAATTTCGAGTGCTTCCATTATTTCGGGATTGTTCTTCAAATCGTCCGACACTTCGCTGGTGCCATCGGTTATTTCGGTTAAGTAACGTAACCATAAAGCTGTCATCTTTTTTTGTGTAACATCAACGGGTTTGAATTTGGGAAGTTCGATAAATACCAACTCAAGCCCTTTTATTTGTTCGTTAGTGTTTTCGATGTTTACAATACCGTAGTGATGGTAATAGCGCTTTTCGTCGTTAATAAAACGTTCGTTTACCAAATTTAGCGAATACACTGGTTGCAGTATCTTATACTCCATCCCCTTTCCAAGCTGCCGCACAAAGGCTTTGGATGCATTAAACAGCACTCGGTATTGAAAGCTGTCGGTCCAAAACATCTGCATCTCCACAATAAACTGGCGCCCACGATTATCGCGGCATCGAACGTCAACAATGGAGTTTTTGCCTAACGGAAGTGTTGGTATCATTTCGGTTGACAAATACTCAATGCTTTCAACAAACTCGCCTTCGGGCAATGGTAACATGCTGTTAAGCAGGCTAATGCAAAGGTTTGGGTGTTGCCCAAATACCTTCTTGAAAGTTAAATCGTTCTTTGGGTCTAAATACGACATAATTTTAACTTGTTTTTTCAGCAAATCTACAATTTTTGGACGGTTATTCAAGATATTATTAGCAACTACTTAAAAGCAAACGAATTAAGAGTTTTATCGTTACTTATTGCATAGGCTTAAGACTGGATGTTCTTGAAACATTCTCGTGAATAACTTTTTACGTTACTCGTTGTTTATACTTTAAATAAACTTAATATACGAAAAATGATAGAAAGTAAATTGTTTGCTAAATATAAATTAGGCGCTACAGAGTTGCAAAATCGTATTGTGATGTCGCCTATGACTAGATGCCGTGCTATTGGCAATGTTCCAAACGCATTGATGGCTACATACTACCAACAGCGGTCGGGTGCTGGGTTAATTATTACCGAGGGCGTTTCGCCGTCGCCAAATGGGTTGGGGTATGCTCGCATTCCTGGTATTTATAGCAGTCAACAGGTTGATGGCTGGAAACTGGTAACCACGGCAGTTCATGGCAAAGGGGCAAAAATATTTTGTCAGTTAATGCATACTGGTAGAATATCGCACTCTTTAAATATGCCAGATGGCTCGCAGTTATTAGCTCCATCGGCTGTAAAGGCTGATGGGCAAATGTGGACTGATACTAAGCAAATGCAGGATTTTCCTGTACCTAAAGCAATGACAGATAACGACTTACTTCTAACCAAAGCTGAATATGTAACTGCTGCAAAAAATGCTATTGAGGCAGGTTTCGATGGCGTTGAATTACATGGAGCCAATGGTTACTTGCTCGAGCAGTTTCTTTCGCCAGTAAGTAACATTCGCACCGATAACTATGGAGGAAGTATCGAAAACCGTGCCCGTTTTGTACTCGAGGTTGCTGAAGCTGTTTCAACCGCAATTGGTAAAGGTAAAACTGCCATTCGCCTTTCCCCTTATGGTGTTGCTAGCGATATGCCCCATTATCCCGAAATTGCCCCAACGTATGCCTATCTTTCGGAACAGCTTTATAAGCTAGGCATTGGCTATATTCATATTGTCGATCATTCTGCAATGGGAGCACCAATAGTGCCGATAGAAATGAAGAATATAATACGCAGCAATTTTAAAAATACAATAATTTTATCGGGAGGTTACGATAAGGCAAAAGCAGAGGATGCCATCGACATTGGGTTAGGCGATTTGGTAGCGTTTGGTCGTCCATTTATTAATAATCCCGATTTGGTTGAAAGGTATAAAAACGATTGGCCTTTATCGCAGTCATTGCTGATGGATCTGTTTTACACTGCAGATGAAAAGGGTTATACCGGCTATCCTAATTATGCTGGCTGAGATGTACGTATTTAATTAATTAGGCTTTGTAATAAAATAAGTCATACGATTTGCTGTCATTCCGACCTACGTCGGAATGACAGTATGCTTTTAAGGATTGGTAATGTAGAGGGTTTTTCCATTCATGTAAATGTACGACTTATTAAATTACAACGCCTTAGTGTGCATCAGTAATGAATAAATTCCTGACAGGTTTGTACTTAATATAATCTCAATAATTTGTAATTGTCATAGAATCTACTTATTACCGAAATCCTGTCAGGATTAATTTCGCAAATATTATTGATTTTTACAACCTGTCAAATCTTGGTTATCAAAAGTCGAATTCTTTTATTATATCTTTTGTTGATAAAAAACTGAAATTCAATTTATTACAATGTAAAGTAATCGAAGCTTTATCGATATTCATGCTTAAATCGGTCATTTTAAATTCGTTATGTAAATAATTAGCCATAACTATAGCTTTTTCTATTCCATCTCCACAACCAAAATTCCATACTTCATCGGGCTGGGCAAGGCGCTTGCCATCGTAAATTGAATGATTGTTCAAATTGTTAATTATTTGATATGCAGCATCAACCGTTTTTCCTTTTAATCCCAACACCGAAACCGGATTTCGCTCTAAGGCGGCTTTAATAAATGGTTTCCAGTTTATGTAATCCATTTGCCTAAAGGCATATAACGATAATAATGCTGTTTCGCTGTTATCGGATTTTTCGGTAATATATTGAATAATTTCTTCGCGGTTTTTATTAGTGTCAATATATAGCGATTCAGTTTTCTCGTATTGCTTAGCGTTCGACGGAAGTTGTGGCTTAACGTTCAAAAAATCGGCTAAATCGGTGAAAAGCAGTTTAATACTTTCTTCGTTGTTACATTGTGTTGTTTTTGCGTGGTTCAGAAAAAAGCTAGTTATTTTGTCGATGGGCAACGACTTATTTTTTTCGAGATAATCTTCAATATCCTGAATAACAAGGCGGTTGTCGAGCGGCGTTAGGCTATATTCCTCTTCATCAATCTCTTTGAGTAATATTTCGCGCGAAGCTTCCGAAAAGTTGTGTTTTGTATGATGCTCGTATTCAAATATTGTTTCGAGGGCTATAAAATAATCGTGTCCGTTGGTGGTAAGGCGGTATTGAAAGCACTTTTTAAAACACAAGTGGTAACGAAGGAAGTTAACAAAAACTTCAGGCGACAAATCCGACGAAAGAAATTCGGTTAGTTTGTCGGAAAAGTGCTTATAATCAGCTATATTTATTGTAGCTTTTTTGTAAATATGATGAATATAGCCCGAAATATGCGACACAATAGTTACCTTTTCGTTTTCGAGGGCACGACGTGCTTTTGCAGTTATCGACGTGCCATTAAACCACATCTTTTTGGTAACAATGCGGCGGTTATTGGTAAGCAAGCCATCGTTAAAATCTATAAAGTTTTGTGAGTGTAACGGCGTGCCAATCAGAAAAATATGCTCCAATGGTATGCGACCAACTACAAAAAGAGCCGCGGCGTATAAGGCCGATAACGAAACGCATTCGCCAGCACCAGCAGTAAACGATTCTTTATGCCGAAATGCCGTCATGGCTTCAATAGTCTCGGTTTTCCAGTACGGAATAATGTTGGTAGTGTATTTATCTAATCCAAAATGCTTTCGAATATCGATATCGAAATAATATTTATCGCCCTCGTAGCCAAACAAGGCGTTCGATTGCTTTAATATATCCACATCAATAAAATCCTTAAACCTATTAATTTCGGTATCCTTATCGGTAAGGCCCCAGGTATCCAAATCGAGATTAAACACATAATGCTCCATTATGTATTGTTTTATCCTGTTAATCTTGAAGTTGTACGATTTTTTGCTTATGTTGGTAAACCAAGCATCGTTGCGCCATTCCCACAGTATAGGGCTCATTATATTTGCAATTACCATTGGGAAAAGCAGTTCAGGAAATACAAATATTTCCATATCGGACAACGAAAACGCCGATGAGTATTTCTCTAATGTTGTTCGATCCGAAAAATTGGGTTTAATAGGCATTTTGTACTCGTTTGAAGTATAAATGTAGGTAAAAAATCAGACTTTGTAACCAACGATTAAATTTTTGACCATTTGAAGGCAGGTCGCCCAATACGAGTACGCTATTGCATTACTGTCGAACATTCGTTTGAGATCCCGACCTACGTCGGGATGACAACACCACTAATGGATTGCCTTCGGTAAGCTCGTAAACAGCCTACAGTCTCCAGTCTCCAGCCTACTTCCGCCTCACCTCTCCATGTCCGCAGTATATTGTTTTAACTAAATGCCAGTATTTTATTAGCGAAGCAGGGTATTGCGATGCCGATTTTTGTAATTGAAAATCGTTGGGTATCGGCGTGTCGCCAACAAAAAGTGAGCCATCGTTCTCGCAAAACAAGCATACCGAATCGGAGCTATGTAATGGAGTATGAATAACTTCGAACATCATTTCGCCAATTCGAAGCATTTCGCTACCCATAAGAATGTGGTCGATACCCTTAAGGTGCGAATTGAAGGCGCAAATACGCGGATTAAAGGCATCCTTTATGGCTGGTAAAAGCGCTGCATGGTCCGAATGGCTATGCGTAATAATTACCTGATCAACTTTTCTCTTGCCTAAGCCAGTGTTTATGGCTTCTATTTTTTTTATTATAGAGTCGTCGCTGCCAACATCAACAAGTGTTGTAACATCGTCGATGGTGTTCCATGTTCCCATTATTAGGAAAACGTTGGAAGTATATAACTTGCTGTTTTCGGTAAGGTTAATAATTTTCATTAATCGCTTTATGTTTTCGACGATTTAAAACTGCAAACTATATTTTTTCGTGCAATTGCGCATAATTTACAAGTTTTTTGAACTTATGGGTCAATTCCTCGGGCATGCTTTGTGTGTTTTCCATAACCAAAAGGCCATTATCGAGTAACATACTGTGATACATCGATAAAACCTCTATTCGTTGGGCGTAATGAAAATGCAACAGCACATTTTTGCAAATTATTAAGCTGTAATCGTTGCGTAAAGGCTTAAGTGTAAGCAAGTCGTATTTTTGAAACGTAACCAAATTGCGTAAATCGTCGCGAATAATAAAATGATCGGTTTTTTCGAAAGCACTAAAATATTTATCGAATAATTCGGGCGGTATTCGCTGCAAATGTTCCTTATTGTAAATGCCGTCGGTAACAGTTTTTCCGAAATCAACATTCTCATTATCAATATCTATAGCATGAATTTTTACGTTTCGTAAGGCAAATTTACCCATACTTTCGGCAAGCAAAATTGCAAATGTATATGTTTCCATTCCCATGGCGCACCCAGCGTTTAGGATTTGTACATTACTCCGCCCCATTGTTAATGGCACAAGTTTCTGAACTGCTAATGATAGTATTTGTTCATCTCTAAAAAAAAATGTAAATGCCATATATTATGATTGTTAGTGTTATTGACAATATATCTCTTATTGGTGTTTGATTTAATCGGTTGACAAATTCTTTGCTTTTTTAAAAATCAAAGGGTTTTGATAATTTGACTTTCTATTCTCATTCATCACCTTAAATTTACCAAAAAAGTTACAACATTCAAGCATATCAACTAATTTTCATTCCCTAATCGTCGATAAGATTTTTTAAAGGAGATTAACTTGTATATTCAGATTTTCTGTCCATAAGGTTAAAAAAAGTTAGTTAAAATACTTATTTTTAATTTGTTAACTTTTATAGAATTGAATATGCTTCGATTTCTAAAAACCTTATTAACCTTAA
>JANYAP010000139.1 GCA_025361285.1 Bacteroidales bacterium
ATGAAATTTAAAAATTATCGTGCCTGATTTTCAAATTATTACAATTTTCAACAGTTAAAAACTGGCTAAATTGGCACAAAAAAACTGCATTTTGGGTCGTTTTTTCTTCATTTTGGGAGGTGGGGCTGCAATGTGGGTTAATGGGTCATCAGTATTCAATTCGAGCGATTGCATAATGGCAAAATATCTGATTGATGCAAATTTGCCATACTATTTTGGATTATGGAACAATCCTGACTATATTCATGTTAAGGATTTGGATGATTCGTGGAGTTAAGATTCTTGCTTTTTACGGAGTCGTTTCAAATATATGGAATGTTATTGAAAAAAAATTGGCAGACCATAGTTTGATAAATGTTTATATTGATAGAATAGAATCAATAAAATAAAAACGGCAGCACCAAACATCAACACTCATTTATAGGCGGTTCTTGGCAGGTTTCGTGTTTCGGCTCATTCCGCACAAGCTTGGTATGCATATAGTTAAACGCTTCGTACGTCCGCTCCGCATTATAGCCACAAATGTTAACAACAACTTTTTACCGGAAATCGTAATACAAATTCGATAGCGATGTTCGGAATGCTAAATAGATTACCGTTATTTTTTGAAATTTTGCTGCATCAGTGTCCTGAAGGTAAAAACCTGCCGAAATGTTCATCTGGTTTTTCGGATTAAAATAGAACGACAAAGCTCCTTCGAAGGTAGTTAAATTAGTTACTTCGCCCTGCAACAATCTTGATGTTGAGGTAATTGCTGGTTTTGGTTTCATAACATCTTTACCCCAATTGGTTGTAGAATCGCCCGTACCATATTTTGCAAGAGTTATTTTTCCGTAAACCGACCAATGCCCAAACTGATAATTACATACACCTACAAACTCCTTAAAATTAGCACCTAACGGATGCGCGAGTGGCTGACTGTAATGCGAGTATGCAATAACCGAATCGGAATTAGCATACGTGTAAGGCACTACCACATTATATTCGGTTTGCAAAAACAATCTATTAATATTTAATGCATTGTAGTATTTTATACCAACCTGATATCCAAAGTTTTTCAGTTTATCAATTTTGTCGTAATCTATAACCCATTGGTTGTATGCAGCTAATCCTTTTGCTATTTGCCAGCGTATGTTTGTGCCAGCAACAGAGTTTGTTTGTAACTGATTGTTTTTTAGCATATCAACAAACGGTATCGGACTTAAAACACCCATATTTAGTTTGAAGCGACCTCGCAAATCGGGATTTCCTATTATAATTCCTTCGAATAGAGTTAATTGAACACGCTTTGGCAGTGAAAACGATAGTATATGAAAGTTGGCCGTTTTCTTCGGAAAGGCAATTGTATCCTTTCGTATTGCTTTATAGTCGATATTCATTAGCGACGCAACAATTCGGGTATATTGCACACGTTTCCAAGTAAATGTAAACCGCATGAAAGGGTAATTTGTTGACGCGTCCGAAAGTAGAAGTGATCGGTACCCATCGCCAACGAAAATTTTATCGTGTCCAAATTGCACGTTAACAACCTTACTAGCTTGCCATTGAACGTAGCCCGACGAAAATGCATAATCCCAACCCGCAGTGCCAAAATGCTTAGCGCGACCTTGTCCTGGGCTAATTTCGTAACGTCGAATATAATCGTCCCAAAACGGAGCGAATATTCCTTGATTTTCGTAGAACGACGTTTCGAAACCAACGTTTTTCCCTATTAAACCCCTAACCCTCGCGCCTCGCGTGTTAACCATAGTTCTTTTGCCCGATTCTATGTCTTTGCCTATCTGAAGGTTAACTAACGGATCGAACGTTAATTTGAATTCCGAACT
The DNA here is from genome assembly GCA_025361285.1 of Bacteroidales bacterium. Lineage (GTDB taxonomy): Bacteria > Bacteroidota > Bacteroidia > Bacteroidales > JAAUTT01 > JAAUTT01. Next base: position 1,827 of record JANYAP010000139.1, read on the forward strand.
ATCTATTTGAAGAAACGATTCTTTCCATATCTTTCGTCCAAACCAAGTAACTCGTGGCTTTGAATCGAATGCTAATACCGAATCGACATTAGCAAAAGTTCGTAACTGTATCTCGTTGAATGGTTTCACGCAAGTGAAAAAAATAGGGTTTTGGTAAATTGCCGCACTTTCAACTTTTTGCGTAATAAGGTGATTTATAGGTAACGACAGTTGCGCCGATGCTGAATTTAAAACAAACAGCAATCCAGTCATTGATAAAATGACAACTATTTTTCTAGGCTTATATATGTTTGTTACACAAAACATTAGAATAGTTTTTCGTCGCGATAAAGTTGTGTTTTCAAACCGAACATAATATATACTTGTTGCGATTTAGTTGTAGAATAAGTACTTACGTTTCTAAAGCTACATTCGGCGGCTAAACCCCAACTAGGTTGTAGCATTCGCGAGATAGTAAATTGCTGAGTAAACTGTTGTGCTAAAATGCCTTGACCTATAAAATGACCAAAATCGGCGTTATTATACTTAATTCGCTCATTGTTTGATATATATATATCGCTCCCTACTGTTTTTCCGCTAGGTTCAGCTCCATATTTTAGGTAGCTAACATACGAACTTGCTGTCCACCAACCTTTGGCGTAACGGATAATTCCCAAACCTTCGCGAAAATTTGCACCTGCCGGGTGCGCTAGTGGTTGAAGTAAATATCCGTAATTTATCGATGGGCGGCTATGGCTATAAGTAAAAGGGCGGGCGTGGTTATACTCCAATTGTAAGTACAAATCGCTAAAATTAAACAGATCGAAAATTTTCATGCCAAACTGAAGAGCATGCTTATTAGCCCACCAGCCACGGTTTTTAGCTATTTCCTTCATTAAAAACTCATCTAACATTAGCTGCCCATAAATATATGTGCTTTTTAATGCTCGGTAATGCATACCTGTACCAATGAGCACATTATCGGGCGAACCGAGTGTATATTCTACTGGGCGATAAAAAATAAATGGGTTTAAATAGTTAATATCGAGCGCTCTACTGTTCGAAGAATCTTTCCTAGCCCAAACTACGGCCTCGAACACGTTAAAATTGAGCCTGTTAGATGCATTCCAACTAAGTATATGCATTGCCGAATACTTTTGAAATGGCATGCTGTATTTGCCAACTGCATAGTCGTTCATCACGGCAACCATGTTGGTATATTTAAATTTCCAAATATTAACCGATGTGCTAAAATACGGGAACGACGGGCTGTTGTCGGAAATATAGAGCGAGCGGTATCCATCGCCCCAAAAATGACGATCCTTGCCTAGTTGGAAACTCAAAAAACGGTTAGGATTATATGTAATATTTCCGGTAAAATTCAACAACAAATAGTAATTAGCGTTTTGTTTTTGAACCTTACCAAGCGAATAGGCAATGCCAGCCGAATCGGTTCGTGTGTTTGCGAAACCATTTCGTGTTAAGCCATGAACAGAGTAGTTTATATTGATGATAAGCTTTTTATCCCATTCCGACTGAATTCGTAAACCCAACGCATAATGCTGCTCTGCAATATTGGAAATACGAAACGACGATTGAATAATGGGGTTAGTGATAATTTTAAACTTCTTGCTATTTAGCGTCAGCATATCATTGTGTTCGCTGGTAATTACAGCATAAACCGAATCGATTAAAGCCTTATTTTCATCGATAGATAAATAAAAAGGTTTTATAACTGAGTGATATTTAGCACTCTTTAGAAAAGCACTTTCCACCCGAAACGATAAAAATGGAGAATAGGAGAATTCCGATTGGGCTGAAAGAAATGTAGTATGCAGTAAACCAATCAAATAAAGCAAAACTGAAACAAATAGTTGCTTTGCCTTATGCAGTAACATGCTTGGGCTGTTTATTTTTGCGAATTAAGTACTCTGTAAGTATCGAAAATGATAAAGCCAGCCCAAGGTTTATTATCATTAGCGAAATAATGCCAGTCGATTGAAAAACAAACGCCAATCCAATAAACATAACGTTTACGAATAAAATTACCGCTGTAGATTCGATATGGTTAAACCCAAGTTTTAAAACCCTGTGATGCAGGTGATTTCTGTCGGGATGAAATGGCGATATTCCGCGCGAAATCCTTATAATAAACACACGCATTGTGTCGAAAAGGGGAATTATTAAAATCCCGAACGAAACCGCTGGTGCTGAACTTATTGCATAAGGCCCATTATAAGTTATGCATGCTTCGTTAAATTTTATCGCTAAAACACTCATAACCAACCCCATAATAAGCGACCCAGTATCGCCCATAAATATTTTATTCTGCTTTCCAAAGACATTAAATCCAAAGAAAGCAATAAGTGCGCCTAACAAAGCCGCCGATAATATAGCATAATTATGATTTCCAACAAGATAAAACCAAGTTCCGAATGTTAACGACACAACAATGCCAATGCCCGAGGCAAGACCATCAATACCGTCGATAAGGTTAAATGAGTTGATAAGCACAACAATAACAAACGCAGTTAGTAAAATGCTGTATATGTAGTTGATTTCATGAACCCCCAAAAAGCCATGCAAACTAGTAAACCGAATATCGCCAAGGATAACAATGATGAAGGCTGCAATTATTTCGCCATAAAGTTTTTTAGCGGGTGCAATAATAAGAATGTCGTCCTTAATACCAATAAAAAAAACAACTACCACTGCAACAAGCACTTGCATAAGTTCGCGCGAAATTGTAAGGTCGGCAAATAAACCAGTTGCTATAATTATTCCAGCAAATATTGCTATTCCGCCAAGGTTTGGTATGTTCTTATGGTGGCTCTTTCGCTGGCCAGGCTCGTCGTAAAATTGCTTATGTTGAGCAACTTTTACAATAGAAGGCACTGATACTAGCACTATTACAAACGATAATAGTAAGCTAAAAATAATCAGAATGTTTGGGTGAAACCACATAACAAAAATTTTAATGTTGACTACTTAAACTTTTACAACCAATCACTAATATTTGCATCGAATATACTTAGTAATATGTATAAAATAAGCTTCTACTGCGTTGCTGCAAAAATTTTAAATTACTCACAAATCCATTTGTTTTTAATGGTGTTCGTGAACGCTTCGCTGAGTTCTTACCTACTGTAGTAAGCTCCGTTATTAAAATTTTTGCGCTCCTTGTAGGAACTTATTTCCTACACATTACTTACTTAATGCTTTAATAAATTTAGTAAAAAAATGGCACAAAATACCTTATTAGTCATAAAAACTTAAAAAAACCACTAATTATTTTTTGAAGAGATGCAAGAGTAATTAATAATAAGCTGTTATACAATTTATAGCAAAATTTATTTATAAAAGAGGACTAAAAATACGAGCTATCGATTCCTTAAAACCATCGGCGCGAGATCGGTTTTCCCAGTTTTCGAGGGTAATTTCGGTACTATATTGTAAGTCGACCATAAAGCTTCTGGTAAGTTCCAAGGTAATTTCTTCGTCGTAAATAATTGCCGACACCTCAAAATTCTGATCGAAGCTTCTTATATCGAGGTTTGCAGTGCCTATGGAACATAATACATCGTCAACAATAAGAAGTTTGGAATGCGGAAACCCTTTCTCGTAAAAGTAAACTCGAATGCCAGCATCCAATAGCTCAGTAACATACGAGCGCGAGCTATAAAACACAATATTCGAGTCGGAACGGGCTGGCAAAAGTATGCGAACATCCAATCCGCTTAGCGATGCTGTTTTAAGTGCAGTAAGAATACTTTCGTTGGGCAGAAAATAAGGCGTTGCAATATAAATGCTTGAATGCGCGCTCGCTATGGCCGAAAAATAAGCTTGCATAATGCTTGCCCAGTCCGAATCGGGACCGCTAGCAGTAATTTGCACCAAGTGATGTTCCTCAATATCAGTAACGGGGAAGTATCTGTTGCCCTTTACAAGTTCGTCGCTCACAAAATACCAGTCGATTAGAAATACAACCTGCAGCGATGCCACCGAAGCCCCTTCGAGCCGAAGATGTGTGTCGCGCCAAATACCAAGTTCAACGCTTCCTTGCAAATACCTGTCGGCCAAATTTAAACCTCCAACAAAGCCTATTTTGCCATCAACAACTACTATTTTTCGATGATTGCGGTAGTTAATTTTGTTAGTAAGCGATGGAAAACGCACTGGGAGAAATGGATACGCCTCTATCCCTGCATCGGTCATGGAATCGAGAAAACTTTTCGGAAGACACCAGCAGCCAACATCGTCGTATATAAATCGAATTTTAACGCCTTCTTTAGCCTTCCTAATTAATAGTTTACGAAACAAATTCCCAACGTGGTCGTCCTCAATAATATAATACTCCAAGTGAATATGGTGCTTTGCTTCGCCAATTGCTTGAATAATAGCATCGAACGTTGCATGCCCGTTTTGCAGTATAGTTACTTTATTTTTTTCGGTGAGGATTGATTTGCTGCTATTGAGTAACAGCCTCATAATGTTAATTTTATTACGAAGCCGTTCGTTTTTAACAAGGTCGTTTTTCGGAAGGTCGATAAATTGAGCCTGGCTTAAAAGTTTAATATGCCCAAGGTCGGTAAGCCCTTTGCGGGAAAATATCTTCTCCTTACGGTAATTTTTTCCAAAGAAAAAATATAGAATAATGCCTATTACAGGAAGTACAAAAATGACTAATAACCAGGATATTGTCTTTAACGGATCGCCTTTTTGTTGAATAATAAGTACAACGGTAAACGCAACGGTTAAAATGTATATAATATCGACCGTTGTGTTGAATGATGTTCTAAGTATATCAGGGAGCATAGGGAGGGTTTAGGCTGGAGGCTGGAGGCTGGAGACTGGAGGCTGGAGGCTGGAGACTGGAGACTGGAGGCTGGAGGTGTGTTATCCCCTACAGCCTACAGCCCAAAGCCTACAGCCTTTTCAGCTATTTAGCTTTTCCTTGATTAGCCACCGAAGCCATAGCTTTTGCAATTTCGTCGGCATCGCCAAGGTAATAGTGCTTAATAGGCTTAAGGTTAGCATCAAGTTCGTAAACCAAAGGCATAGCGGTTGGTATATTTATTTCGAGAATATCCTTTTCCGAAACGTTGTCGAGGTACTTAACCAAGGCGCGCAAACTGTTGCCGTGAGCTGTAATAATAACCTTTTTGCCCTTTTTAACTTCGGGCGCAATGGTGTTTTCCCAATATGGTACAAAACGAGCAACTGTGTCCTTCAAACATTCGGTTGCTGGCAAATCTTTAGGGTCTAAATCCTTATAAATAGGCGAGTTACCTGGGTAACGAACATCGGTTTTATCGAGTGCCGGAGGTGGAACATCGTACGAACGACGCCATATTTTAACCTTATCATCTCCATGTTCGGCAGCGGTTTCGGCCTTATTTAATCCCTGAAGCGCTCCATAATGTCGCTCGTTTAAACGCCAGCTTTTAATTACTGGTATCCACAGCAAATCTAGTCCTTCGAGTGTGTAATTAAGCGTTTTAATAGCTCTTTTTAAAACCGAAGTGTAGGCTACATCGAAAGTAAAACCAGCTTCTTCCAATACTTTACCAGCTTTTTTAGCTTCTTCCACGCCTTTTTCGCTTAAATCTACATCGTGCCAGCCAGTAAAACGGTTTTCCTTGTTCCAAACGCTTTCGCCATGACGAAGCAACACTACTTTATACATTGTATTTTCTAATTAAATGATTAATAATTATCGTTTTAAACTCTTTTTGTTACAACGTGCAAAGATACAAAAAATGAAAGTTACGACAATTAGTATTATGCATAATTATTGCGTTTTTCGAAATAGTTCATTAAAGTTTACCGATTTATATATTTTTGTGCTTTAATACTTTATTAAATTAAATTATTTTTCCCTGATGCACATATTTCGTTTTTGTTTACTTATTTCGTTTATTAGTATTTACTTTCCCTTAAACATTGTTGCACAAAAGCACGAACTTACCTTTAGAATTGAAGGAATAATTACCGACTCCATTACTAGCGAGCCATTGTTTGGCGTATCGGTTACCAACATTCAATTACAAAAAAACGAAAATTCGAAAATTAGTGGCTCTTATGGGATGCGATTGCTTGCAGGGCTTAATAATATTAGGTTTAGTTTGCTTGGTTATCAATCTAGGCAAATTGAGGTGATTGGAAATTCAAACATATCGAAAAACATTTCGCTTGCGCCCGCAATTAGGCAATTGAGCGAAGTTACCATAACTGCGCAGAATTGGCAACAACGCCTTGAAGGCACAGGTACAGGTACTTTTCAACTTAACAGAAAGGAAATAAGTTCTCTACCAGTTTTATTGGGCGAAACAGACTATTTTAAAGTTATTCAGTTGTTGCCTGGCGTAAAATCGACTGGCGAAGGCAATGCAGCCATTTATGTTCGCGGCGGCGGATTCGACCAAAACCTAGTACTACTAGACGAAGCTACAGTTTACAATCCCACCCATTTGCTTGGCTTTTACTCCATATTTAATAGCGATGTTATTGGTAGTGTTAAAGTTATAAAATCGGGCATTCCGGCCGAATTTGGAAATAGACTCTCCTCGGTTATCGAGTTCAACACTAACAAGGATATTCCCGAGAAGGTTGTTGTTAAGGGAAATTTAGGACTGTTATCGAGCAGGTTAGCCGCCGATATTCCTTTGCTAAATAAAAGAATTGTTGTTTCGGTTGCAGCTCGTAAAACATACTTAAACAGTTGGTTAAACCTATTTAGAGCTACTAACGTAATTCACGATAGGTCTATTTTGTATAAATCGGGGTACGACTTTTACGATTTAAATGCAACTGTTAATGCAACAATTAATTCCAAAAACAAACTCTCGCTTGGCTTTTATGGTGGCGCCGATATTTTTCGTCTTATTTCGCCAGCAATAGAGCTCGACAACACTATGGAGTGGGGCAACAAAATTGGCTCGCTTACGTGGAACAAGGTTTTAACCAATAAGTTATATATGGAAAACAGCCTCGTTTATAGCGGTTATAGGCTCGATATGAATTTGGCTCAAAATCAATATAAGTTTAACCTAGTATCGTCGGTAAGCGATTATGGCTTTAAAAATAAATTTCGGTGGTTGTTACCAAACCATAAAATCGATTTTGGTGTGTCGACCATTCATCATAGCATAACGCCAAACACCAGTAAGGCTAGCTCCGATAATGTTGTTCTTAATTTGGGTAAGCCTAACAATTATTCCTCAATGGAATCGAGCATATTTGCTGCCGACGAAATAACTGTTAATAAGAAACTTAACTTCTATTTAGGCTTTCGATACAATATATTTAATCATTTAGGCGAATTTAATAAATATGTGCACAACAATAGCGGAACCATAACCGACACCATTCCTTTTGGACGGTGGGAACCTGTTACGCACTACGCCAACATTGATGTGCGAACGGCCATACGTTATCTGATACGCGATAATTTGTCGGTTAAGCTTTCGTTCAATTCCAATAGTCAATACGTGCACCTAGTAAATGCTTCGTCGGTTACGTTTCCTACCGATTTTTGGATATCGTCATCGGATAAAGTGAAGCCACAGAAGGGATTACAGTGGGCAGCAGGCATATTTAATTTCAATAAAACACTAAATTTGGAAACTTCCGTTGAGGTTTACTACAAAACACTTGCCAACCAAATTGAGTTTTACAAAGGTCTGCTCAGCGCGATGAATAATAGAGATTTCGACGAAAACCTAATTTATGGGAAGGGTCGCGCCTTTGGAGCCGAATTTTTAATTCGCAAAACCGCGGGTAAAGTTACTGGTTGGCTGGGTTATACGCTATCGAAAACCGAAAAATCGTTCTCGCAAATCGAATCGAGCCGATGGTTTCCTGCCCGATACGACCACCCTAACGACCTATCGCTAGCTTTAAATTACAATACCAAAAAAAAATGGTCTTTTTCGGCGGTATTTGTGTATGCAAGTGGAAGTGCATATACACCTGTAGTTGAACGCTATATAATTTCTAATAATATAATAAACGAATTCGGGCAATACAATTCAGCTCGTTTGCCAGCATACCATAGGTGCGATATTTCGGCTACAATGCAGTTGCGGCATAAGGAAGGTCGGGAATCGAAATTAGTGTTCTCGGTATATAATGTGTATAATAGGCGTAATCCATTTTTTATATACCCCGAAGTTACTGGTACGCTGCAACCTTTAAAGCTAAGTATTTCGCCAAAAGAAGTTTCCATATTTCCAATTCTTCCATCGGTGGGATGGGAGTTTAGGTTTTAACAATTTTATATTTTTGAATATGAACGCAAAGGCGCAAAGACGCAAAGATTTTTTAGAACATGCCGTTAATCAACTCTGTGCCTCCGTGGCCCTGTATTCAAGTTTTTTTTGTAACATATTGTTTTTCATAGGCTTTTGCATGCTTACCTCTGTTTTTATATCGTGCCAAAAGCCAACCGACTATAATACCGATTTCGTTTCTACAATTATTGTTGAAGGCAAAATTGAGTTAAACGGCTATGCAAAAGTTATACTAACCCGCAATATACCGTATTATATTAATTTAGATTCCACACAGTTATTATTGCTTATGCTTAGGCAGGCCAAAGTTACGGTAACCGATGGCGCTAAAAGCGAAATACTTACGTTGCGCTACCGCAAAAGCGAATTCCCCCCCTACTTTTACGAAGGTAACGAACTTACTGGCGAAGCAGGAAAAACCTACAATTTAACAATCGATTATGGCGATAAAAAGCTTACAGCAACAACCACCATCCCCAAACCAGTATTTTTAGATAGTGTTTGGTTTCAACCGAAAGCCGATGACGATAGTTTGGGTACTATAAATGCCTTACTAAAAGCTAGCTCTACGGAACGCCACTTTTATAGGATATTTACGCAAATTAGAACTAAACAAAAAACGTTTTACCCAACTTTGGTGCCTAATTACGACGATTTGCTTTTTAGTAAAACCGATTATACAATACATTTGAGCAAAGGGACCGAATCGTACCTCGACCTTATAAATGCCGACTTTGATTATAAACTAGGCGACACCGTGCTTATAAAGTTTTGTACAATCGATGAGCCGCACTTTAGGTTTTGGCAAGGCTACGAGCGAGAAGTTTCGAATGTAGCTAATCCTTTTGCTTCGTCGTATCACGAAATACCCTCGAACATTGTAGGCGATGGCAAAGGAGTTTGGGGTGGTTATGGATCAACTATTTACCAAGTAATAAACAGATAAAATATCACAAAAAAGGCCGAAAAATTACTTTTCGGCCTTTTAAAAAATTGAATTATGGTTTTAATCGATTGATTTAATCGATAATTTGTAATCGTTATTCAACTCTACAATAAAGGCATTTAGGTCGTTAACCAAGTCTTCGAAACCTTTGCTGAAATAAGATTCCATATCGCCCTTGGATCCATCGGCAAAAATAAAGTGTATATCTATATCAGAACTGGTTTTAGTAATTAGTCCAAATTCGCCCTTCGAATTCCATCCGTAATAAGTTTCAACTTTTTTAATAGGGTAGAATTCAACTTGCGCAATTTTTTGCTGCTTACTTACATATACTAAGTCAATTGCCACATATTTGTTAAGCTCCTTTACTAATGCAGTATCGGCTTTAAACTCATCGTCAATATCAATATTTTTCTGAGCGTTATACAAATTTAAAAAATCTATTGAGCCGGCAAGCTTTACATCGAACAGCTGAAAATAGGCATTACCGTTCGAAAACACATCTGTAGGTTCAGATTCTTTGTCAGCATCAACTTTATCGATGTTTTCCTTGCTAAAGTTACCGCCAACGCTACCATAGCAATCCATTATGTTTTTAGCACCATTGGTTAATTGGTAACGCAATTCGATAGTTGAAGCTGAGTAAGTCCAACTTATTTCGTATTTAAATGGATACAACGCAATAAAATAATTTACTGCCGATGGCACTCCATCGTTATTATAGGCTGCATTAAAATTTATCTCGAACACCTTTTTTGAACCCACTGTAATAGTTGCATTAATGGTTGAAGGCAAATCGCCACTATAACCATCAACTAGTTGCAAGCCTGCTATTCCAGTATAGGTAATTTTTAAAGTGGCGTTGTTAACGGTTCCACCTTTAGTTGATGGAAATAAGAAAGTAATATCATTGCCTGCAGTTTTTACCCAATCGGCACTAATGTTATTCCATGTATAAACACCTTTCATTGAATTATAAACTTGCAAGAAAGTAGTATCCTCATCTATATCCAATTTCATTGACTTAGTAACGGCATTTAGATTGGCTTTCCCATTACTTAGATTAGCAGCTGCCAAAATGGTTCGCATAAAAGGCGATGCTTTAAAAGTAACCACTGCTTCATCGGGTTGAGAAAACAAGCTAGACAACGATTCTAAAACTGGAGCTGCCTCAACCTTATTCATAGCCTGCATTTCATCAACTAATTGTTGACCAGTACTTTCTAAATTAGTTTTACCTTCATCTACCGTTTCTTTTGCAAATGCATAGTCCGAAGGCTTTTGCTCGGGAGTTGGGGTATCCTTTTTACACGAAAAACCTGCAAAGCAAATAATTATTGCTAATAGTAAACCTTTAAATGAATTCATTGGTTAAAATTTATTTGGTTAATAAAATAATATCAAAGCTTAAAGTTAGAATTTTAAATTTTACAAAGTTCATAAAAACAAAAAAAAAATAACTTTAACCTAAACTTTACCTCCGAAAAAAATGCAGTTGAGTTTATCCGTTGACAGTAAACTTGTTATTAATTACCTTTTATCCAAGGTTTTCCAAGCTTTACCAAACATTTGCCCGACAAATCGTTAAGAATAATAGCTGCCATCATATACCAAGCTCCTAAAGCACAAACTATTAACACATAAGCGGCAACGGTATTTAAAATAGGAAAACCAAAATGACCTAAATCGAGTAGAATAAAGCCTATAACCAGTAACGAAAACGTTGTGGCCATGGCAGTATGTATAAACATTGAGCCTACCCAAAAAATTAAGGTAAGTAACGTCCAAACCACTAAATATACACCAACATCGGTTCCCGTTGACGGGTAAATTTGATAATGATTTAACATCCAAATAATTCCGAGGCCAATCCAAAACGCTCCATAGCTTGTAAAGGCAGCATAACCAAAGTTATTTCCTGCTTTTTGTTCCATTAATCCAGCAATAAGTTGAGCCAAACCGCCAAAACCAAAACCCATTGCCACTACAGGCCCCATGCCACATAAACCTAAATTGTGAAACTGCAAAAGGAGAGTTGTTAACCCAAAGCCTGCTAAACCAACTACCGCAGGGTTACCTAATTTAATGTTGTTCATTGCTTTATATAATTTTAAAATTGAGGCGGCAAAAGTAATAATTCTTTAAATTTTAAAAGCAATCGTTCGGAAAGTTTTTTAATATTGCTAACCTAATTATTGGTAAGATATTGAAATACATAGAAATAAAGCAATATTTCAATTTATTTCCTTATTTGTATGTATTATATACAACTGCATTTCAATTATTTACCAACTATTTCTATCGCACCCATAATGAAAAAATTTGCAATTTAGAACTATCTCAAATCCTCAATTACTCTATTCATAAAATTATTTAAAGGCAACATTGTTAAGCATGCCGTGTGCATTTCGTTTAAAATGCTATCGTTTAGCATATTATCGTCCGAAAAACTTTTCAAAACCATATAGTTTTTGTACTTCAATAAATTAACGTTTGGCCAATCTTTTGGGAAATCGCGAGGGGCAGTTTTTAGCATGTCGGTGGTGTCCATTTCGCTAAAATGGCTTTTGAAATTTGGCTCTGATATTATATTATTGAATTCCTCGTAGTTATGAAATATTTCGTTTCGTATTCCTTTTAAAATATCGGGCGGTGGCAACCAAGCTCCACCAGCCAACATCGATTTACCAGACTCGAAATGAACATAATAACCAGCATACTCGCTTTTGCGACCGCCTCCACGAGCAACATAAGCTCCAAAATGCGTTTTAAATGGCGATTTATCCTTCGAAAAACGCGTGTCGCGATGAAGTTTAAATATGCAATCCTTTGCCTCTATGTGCTTTATAGAACTATCGATTTGCATTGCTATTTCGATAAATTTATGCACGAAAGCACTAAACTCTTCCTTAGCCTCGCCATACTGTTGTTTGTTTTCGTGATACCACTCGCGGTAGTTGTTCTCCTTTATTTGGCTTAGATAAGCTAAAGATTTAGTAAGCATAATAATAAGATTATGGATGAAAATAAGGTTATCTGCAAATTTAACTTCAATTTTGCAGTTTACGAAAAATGTAAGTTATGAACACAAAATATGCCATTATTGTTGCAGGAGGTTCGGGTTTGCGAATGCAATCCGATTTGCCAAAGCAATTTATCGAACTTGCTGGCATTCCAATACTTATGCGAACAATTAACACTTTTTATAGTTTCGATAATGCAATAAATTTGGTGGTTGTGCTTCCTAAAAGTCAAATTGCGTTTTGGGACGAACTATGCGCGAAACATTCGTTTTCTATTCAGCATAAAGTAGTTGCTGGAGGCGAAACGCGTTTTCATTCGGTAAAAAACGGATTATCGGTTATTTCCGATGATGGAATAGTGGCTATTCACGACGGAGTGCGCCCATTGGTAAGCCTCGCAACTATACAGCGTTGTTTTAGGGAAGCAGCAGAATTTGGAAATGCCATTCCGTGTGTGCCTGTTTACGAATCGGTTAGAATAGTTAACGAGGCAACTAATTCAATAACTGATCGTTCCAAATTACGCATAATTCAAACCCCACAGGTTTTTTCATCGAAGATTATTAAAGATGCTTATAATAAACCTTTTAAACCCGAATTTACCGACGATGCAAGTGTATTAGAGCAACAAGGTATAGCAATTAGGTTGGTTGATGGAAACCGCGAAAACATTAAAATTACCGATAATATTGATTTGATGGTGGCTAGGCAATTTTTGGAAATCTAAATAGTGTACATCCCAAATGCGATTATTGGCAAAATAATAAATGAAGAACAGGCGAAACCTTTTCTAAAATTACAGAATATTATCTTATTGAAGCGTATAATCGAATACTCAATGGAAAGGTTTCGTCTGTTGCCGTATAGTACGGATATGCACTAATGGCTTTGTAATAAAAGAAGTCATGCGACTTTGTGTAATTGCGACGTAAGTCG
>JANYAP010000151.1 GCA_025361285.1 Bacteroidales bacterium
ATTCGCCCATCCATGTTAAAAAGTGTATTTTAGAGGTGTAATCTTCGGGACCATAGTCGAAACGACCACCATCGGGATCGAAACCTGTTGAAATATAATCATTTAATAATTTCCCATTTAGGCTGTTATTTTCGTAAATAACATTCGTGCCATTACGCTCGTATTGTAAAACTCGCCCACCACTTTGAGCAACAATTGTTACCGAAACCGAATCGTTCGATAATTGGTAACATCCAGTCCATCCACGGTATGTAATTTTGCTTACTGCTCCATTAATTTGTAGTGAAATCATTAATAAACAGGAAAAACAAAAAAAAGCTGCGTGTTTTAAAATTATGTTCATGTTACACACTTAATTTGGTAAAAAGATAAGAAAACTACAACGTAATAGGATAATGTGAATAAATCCAACAATGGCATCGACTTGACATGACAACTCAATTGTGATGCCATTCAATTATTTAATTGCAAGGTTTGTAGACCCAGGATGCGCAGCAAAATAGTGTATATCGCCGCCCCTATTCCTCCCCATTCTTCTTAAGCTGCCTGTCATTTCGAGATACTATCCCAAAAAAATGGGGCATAATGCGTTGATGACGGAGAGTTAATTTATAATGAATGTATCGGTTACCTAAATCTGTCATTGGTAGAGAAAACTGTCGATAAAATATTATTTCAACCCCTAATTCGCATTTTACACATTACAAATTACAAAAAAATCAGTAATATGTAAATATACAAATCATTACAGCTAAATTTTATTGTTTAATACGTTACTCACTTTCAATTTTGTAAATAGCAGAAAGCTCGTTAGTATTCAATTTAATGCTCAATCCATTATTAATAAGATTTTTACCATTTGAATTAGATTTACTATTTGAATTTAGATTTACTATTTGATATTTAGTGTTTTTGCTTAAATAAGGAAGTTTTATCGACGAATTAATTTCATTATTATTATTCCATCGAAATACAATTATGTAGGCTTTTGCTCCAGTATTATCATAATAAGTAATACTAGCTATACTCGATGTGCTGTCGGGGTAATTAATTTGGTAGTTATTTGCAGATTTTATTTTATTAAGTTCGCGGTAATGTTCAATTTCCGACAAAAGCACAGCCTTTTGACTTGAATTTACCAAAGTAAGATCAGTAGAAATTCCCCAAACGCCAATCATCGCACTTCGGCAGTAATACCTTAACACCTCATTGTCGGTAACTTCATTAACTCTATTAGTCCATCGTTCCGATTTAGAAGGGGGTAGAAATTGAATAGCGCCCAAAACCTCTTTAACATTCGTGCGAGCATGTTCAAGCCCTGTCGATTCGCCATCTCTAATCCAATGTATTTGAGCTATTGAATTAGTAAAATCGTTAATCATACGACCGCCCGAAAGGCAGTTTTCGAAGGTTAAATTAGGAAACTTTTTGCGCACATTTTCTAAGGCATTTTGAAAAGCGATAACATTTTTCATTTTACCATTTCGAGATTGAGCTCCAAGAAATTCCTGGTCGTATTTCCACCAATTTGCATGTAAGTCGTTGGTAATGTAGTTTATGTGGTTAAACATTTTTGTATTAAAATCAATACCATACAAATCGAGCGAGTGAGCACCCATCCATTGGTTAAAGTAACCTGGTGTGTCAATTTCTGATTTATTAATGCTTTGGCCACCAGTAACTAACCATGGAGCACTCCAAATTCCGACCGAAACGTTATTATTCTTCACAAAAGATAGTGCATTTTCAAATTCGCCAGGTTTAAATAACATATCGTTAGGTTTCCAATCGTCCATGTTATTAAACCAGCCGTCATCAACCACGAATACATCGAAACCATATTCTTTAACAAACTTTGTGTGATTTATAATGTAGTTGCTACTTAGCTTGCGGTATACAGCCGACCAGTGATTATAAATTAAAGGAAATGAAGGCGCAGGCATTTTATACATTTGGTCGGCATATTCCTGCTTCTCCTTAAAATATAATTTGCGTGTAGTTTTTTCGAGTGAGTCGGGAATGAAGGTTATGGATAGTTTAGGTCCTACAATATTTTCGCCATTTTTTATAAGCAACTGAGTTTCATCGGTAGGCAATTTTATCGCTAGATGAGTTTCTTGAGTTTTTTGCGAAAATTCGGCAAGCCAACCGCCACTCCAAGCTATATCGAACCATAAGCAATTGTTATTAACTAATTTCCATGATGGTAGGTTTCCTCCAGCATCGGAACTGTACAAAGTAGAATGAAGGGCAATTTGTGTACCTTCTAACAATGTTTTTCGGTGCGAAGTATATTCCAAAGCATCGTAGTATATAAGATTAGTTTTAGACCTTTCGCTAAAAACAAATTCATTGTTAAATATTGGAAACCAATTAATTGACTGACTCAGTCCATTATTCGTCATTTCTAACCAAGTAGTTAAAATAGCATGTTTTTTGCTTAAGCTAAAACACCACTTAAAAGTTATTGAATGATATACAATTGAATACATGCAATATGTAGCAGTTTCACTTTCGCCGTTTTCCCATTTCGGTACAGTTTTATTTAAAACCTGATTGTTTGATAATAAAGTATTTACCAAATTAGTTTTGAAATTTCCGGTAAAAATTAATTCATTCTTTAATAGCCAATAGCCATTTTTTATAAAAGGAACTCCCTCTTTGTTTACGTCTAATTCAAATTTAATGCTTTCGTTTTGAAGCAATTGATTACTTTTTAAACTAGCTAGAATGGTAAATACCATCAAAGTAAAAAGCAATATTCGTTTATTAACTAAAATATATCGTATCATATTAAAAAAAGTATTTCATTCTAAATAGTTGTGGGTATTTCAATTAAAACAACACCTGGAGTTTCGAATGTTACTGTTATGGTAAGTCCATTTGCACTTTTTGTTGATGCTGCAATCAATGGTTCAGATTGTAATGTATTTACACCTAACAGCTTATCAATTTGCATGCGATTTGGGTAATCGGGACTACCCATTTCGTGCCAACTATTAATTATGTTGTTTTCTTTTGAATCGAGGCGGTAAATACGAGCTAAGCGAAGGTTACTGTTTATAGGCAGCTCTATTTCCATGGCACATTTCCCTGAGGTATCTCCCACTTTATATTGAATATCAAACGAATATGCTAGAACTTGAATCGTTGATTCGTTTCGAGAAATAAGCACACTTGTTTGATCGTTATTGTTTGATGTTTTAAATGGAATTTGCTCCGAACCGAGCATACACATAAGCTGGTGAGCGAAATAGCTAGGTTTTCGCAATCCATCCATGCTTAACATACCGTAATTTCCATGAAATGCTTCGCGACCGTACCCAACTTGATTATAAATATCCGACAAGCACCAATACGCGAAATAGTCGGCATTTTGCGACACTTCGTTAAGCGTTTTAACAATAAAAGCCGCTTCGTTTGCTGTTTCGCGAACTGGCGCAAATGGATGCCACGAAAGCCCCCATTCGTTCATATGAAATTCGCCTTTAAACGAAGCCTGATCAAGCAATTTACGAACACCGCGCACAACGCCTGAAGTAAAATTAGGTGACTTATTTTCCTTATCGCCTTGAGGGCCATCAAAGGGCGTAAGTGGAGCACTGGCGCTATCATTATTATAACAATGACCGATAATATAATCGGGCAAACAACTGTTTTTCGTTCCAAATTCCATAAAATCTTCAATCCACTCGGCACGTGCTGTTGATGGACCTCCTATTTTTAGAGAGGGGTCAATACTTTTTAATACGTCGAAAGCATATTTATAAAGTTCGAGATATGCTTTCTTGCCTCCAGTCCAAAAACCATCGAGGTTTGGTTCGTTCCATGCTTCGAAATACCAATTTTTCACATTATCAATACCATATCTATCAATATTATGCCTAACAAAACAATTTACAAAACTGCTCCATTCCTGCATGTTCTTGGGTGGGGTAACATTACTTTTGGTATCGAAGCAAGTTTTTCGACCCGAAGCCATTGATTTTGGAGTAAAACAAGTTGTAATAATAGGATTTATACCAATATTAAGAAGCGAGTCGAATATATAATCTGGCACACGCCAATTGGTTCTTTTAACTTCACGTAAGGATTTATTTAAAAAGTTGGCCGGATTATTGTCCAAAACCCACATTTCGTCGTCGAAAATTCCTACCGAACGAACGTGCCTAAGCCCTATTTCCTTATGGCATAATGCCAATTGTTCCTGCATATCGCGTCGCAAAATCCAGCGCATTTGATCGATATTACCCATGCCAGCCCAGCTATGGCGTAAAAGTTTGCCTTTTACATCCCACATGGGACTTATTTTCAAGCTATAGCTATCTAATTTGGAATTATTGCCAAATACAAAATTAGGAGCAGCAACTAATGCAGTACCTATTATCAAACTATTTTTTATCAAATTTCTCCTATTCATGTAAGGTTACATTTTGTTGGATGGTTAGTTTAACAATACACCTTATGCAAATATGTGTTAGTAACCAATTATTAAAATCAATATACAATACAAAGCATTAGTTATCTGAAGATTGCTATTCGAAATAGATTAAAAAAATTGCAATAAAAAACCAACTTCAAAAATCCTCGAAACAAATAGCCATTCGATGAACTTTGATATTAACAAGCTCGGTGTTTAATATTTGAGCACCGAGCTTGTATTTTACAGAATTATAAGTATAAGCTTATAGAATTAATTTTTAATGAACTTAGCATTCGAGGTTATTTCGCCGCTCGAAACGCTAATAAAGTATAAACCAGCAGGTAAACTGCTAGGGAGTATTATTTGAGAAGTTATATTTACTGTTTTCGATAACATAAGCTGCCCAACATTATTGAAAATTTTTATAGCCGCTTTATCGCCTATTCCACTAAAACCATTAATTAACAAAGCGTTATCTACAGGATTAGGTTCAACCGAAATCTTACCGTTTACAGGTATTAATCTACTGTTCTCAATACCAATGGGAGGACAATCGGACTGATTTGTAACCACAGTAAAAGTATTAGTAACAGGTGTACAATTAGGCTCCTGAACCGAAACTTTATAAGTTCCGTTTTCGAAAACAAAAAGCGAATTTGTAGTTTCTCCATCGATAATTACATTATCCTTATACCAAGCAAAAGATAAATTATCTCTAACAGGTACAGTACTATAGGCGTAAATCGTAGCAAAATTTTCACCTACACCATAACAAGGCCCTGGATAGGTTTTACCATTTATGTCGACATACATTTCGGGAATAATGGTTTTAGGAAATATTGTAATACTTTGATCTTCAATGTTATTAACTTTTACTTGATATAAACCTACACCTGAAGTTTCGAACGAATTGGCAGTAGTTGAATTAGCTACTTGAGATATGCCATCCTTGTACCAAGAAAAAGTAGTAGAACCATCGGCAGGTATTTTAGTGTCGATTATATTCGATGCCATATTGCAAACGGTAAAATCGTGTCCTAACTGAGGTAATGTTAAAACGGAGGAAAAATCGGCTATACCTAAACTATATTCTTTAAAATATTGAGCATCGTAATATGAGAACAAAAATTTCCCGTGCATGTAATTCATTACGGTAGGTCTGGTGCCTGTGCCTACATAGGCTCCATTTTTATCAACATCGTCCCTAAGTTCCTTCTGAGTACTCCAAGTAGTACCACCGTCGGTTGAGAAGCTATAAAAGTATCTGCCGAATGAACCCCCATTACTGTATTCAGTAGGTAGAGGGTTGGGTTGAGGTATTCCTGGATTGTAATCATCCCAACCTTTCCCAGACATTCCAATACCAATGCTATAAATAACTTTACCGTCATTTGATGCGGCAATATATCCAAAACCATACTTTTTTGTCCATAAATTACCTCCGCCAGCAGAAAAATCAAATATCATACTGCTATTTGATAAAACCTGTTGATGAGTGTTTTTGTCGAACATATTAAAGAAAATACTATTTTCGGCGCCGTAAGTAACGTATGCAACACCTTGATTATTAACGTACAAATCGGGTTTACCTTTAATACCGACACCATCAGTAAGAGTTGCTTTATTCGCAATTAAATCGGCAACTACATTTTCACCTGCATTTGCCCACGAAAACACAACTTTACTATCGTTTCCCGATGCAAAATACACTACCCCGTTTTTTCCTTTCATTACAAATCGGTTACCAAGCAGGCAAACTGAAGGAATTACACCTAAATCGGTAGCCGAGGTTGCACCAGCAAGTAATAATCGAACATCGTTGCCGTTGTTTTCGGCATAAGCTAAATACACATGATCGTTATCGGCAGCCGCAATGGCTACAAGGGTATTACCCGCCTGAGCCGAAGCAATTTTATAATCTCTCATCCATTCATTATTACTTGCAACCATTCGGTAACGCAAATCTCTTCCTACTGAAATATTACCAGTTCCAGGGTCGCGAATTACAATATGAGAATTTCCATCGGCAGTAACGGCAATTGCAGGGTTAAAATCGGTCCAATTCCAATCAGCATCGCCTTTATACAAATTCTCTGTACGCTTTACTCCATTTTCGTCATAAACAAAATAACCTAATTGTTTATCACAACCACCATCGTCGCAGACATCACCGCCACAACAATAGAAAGGATGACTTCCAGAGGAGATTATATGTAATAAACCATCGGAACCAACATCTGCATTCATTTGGTAACCAGGTATTGTTGCTCTATCGCCAACTTTACCAGAAATCCATTTAAAAGTGGGTCCTTGAGAAAAAATCGAAAATGTGGTAATTAAAAGAAATATTGAGAAAAAAGTAAAAGTTTTCATTGTAATTATTTTTAGTTTAAAGTAAAAATAAACTTTTAAATGCCAATATGCACATTTGAAGTTATAATTTTGTATGGATTGATTGTTGATAATTCTGTATTTTAATTTGTTAACAAATTTAAGTTATAAAATAAATTTGGAATAACTTATTATACAAATGTATTTCACTCATTTTAAATACTTTATTTACAATAATTTATTAAAAAAAAGCAGAGAGAGCTATGCTCTCCCTGCTAATTAATATATTATTGGCACTATTTTTCGATTACTATTTTTTGTTTAGTTACTACGCCAGCATTTTCAACGCGTACCAAATACATACCTGCGCTTAAACCACTCAAATCAATTGAGTTTTCGCCGCTTGTAAGCTGGTAGCTGCTAACTATAACGCCCAAACTGTTAATAATAGCAACTTTAGCTAAGCCTTTAACATTGCCTAATTTAACAATTAATTTATCGGATGCAGGGTTTGGATAAACCAACATATCAATGTTTGATTTAACGTCGTTTACGCCGACTGTAATACAATCTAACATTGTTCCAGCATCTGCAATAATTGCAGCAGCGTCAAGAGCAATCGATTGAATTTTAAAATTGTCCATTAAACCGGTAAAATAATCACCCGAAAAATCGTTCCAACTTCCATTACCACTATATGTACGCCAAGCAAAGCCATTACCAATAGCCCAAGCAC
>JANYAP010000026.1 GCA_025361285.1 Bacteroidales bacterium
TATTCTTCTAGTTTTTTTGTTGTTTTCCATTTAAAATTTAAAGATTAACTTCGGTTAGATTGCGGAGCTGTCATTCCGACCGGAGTGAGGAAACTCGTTCCATGCGGAGCTATAGTTGCGAACGGTGTAAGGAATTTAGCAAAGCAATCTAACCGAAGTTAATCTTTAAATTTTAAATGGAAAACAACAAAAAAACTAGAAGAATATACAGTAAAACATTGTAAATAAATGATTATGTAATACAATTGCAAAATTGTTAATAAATATTTTGCAAATAATTTGGAAATTTATTTACTTTTAGCCATAACTTTTAACGTATTGAATGATAGGCAAAAAGAAATAACATGCTTTTTGCTAAAATACATTAAGTTTGACAATTAAGCAGTTACAAATTGATAAAATGTTTGATAGTTTTTTACTATCACAATATTATATAGAACTTAATTTTTTGGTAATCGTAAAAAGTGGTAATGAAACATTTTATAGCAATTAAATAATAACAACTTATGAAACGAATAACTATCCTGTTTTTATTTACATCAATATTCGCATTTCGCGCATATGCTCAGGAGCTTAATTTTACTGTAAAAGCCGATTCTATCAAAGAAAACGGAAAAACCGAATATTTATTTACCATTAATATTATTTCTGACCAAGGTCCATTTAATTTATTTTTATTCGACCAAGAACTTATGAATGGAGGAAATGAAATAAAGTCGGAAATGAATGTTAGTAATAGTACATATACCTTTAAAACAAGCGAATACAGAAAACGTTTTTGCATTGCAGTACAATCTGAAGATAAAAAAATTACAAAGAGCACATCCGTAAATATAAAATAATTAAAGACTTCAAACTATGAAAGCAAGGCAAAAATATTTCTTAAAAATTTCGCTTTCGGTATTAGTGTCAATATTTTCGATGCAATTCATTGAAGCCAATCCCGCAATAACAGTGTCTAGTACTACCGTATCATGCAACGGTTTATCGGATGCAGCAGTTACCGCAAACATTTTGTCGGGCAGTCCTAACTATACATACATACTATATTCTGGAGCTTTTCCAGGTCCTTTTGTTGAACTCGAACGAATATCAAATACAGCTAGCATATCTTTAACCTTTACAACGTTATTAGCTGCAGGAAGCTACTATGTAACAGTAGACGATCAGGTTGGGCAAAGTGGATCGTCGGTAACAATTACACAGCCCGCCGCCTTATCGGGTGGCACAATAGCTGGCGGAAGCCCAACAATATGTAACGGAGGCGACCCAGCCGCTTTTACAAGTGCACCCGACCCTAGCGGAGGCAGCGGAGCATGGAGCTACAACTGGGAATATCAGGATAATTGCTCTGGCGGATGGGCATCAATAGGTTGGAATTTTACAACGTACGACCCACCTGCAGGGCTCGTAAATACACGATGCTATCGCAGAGTTGCAACTCGTGGTACTTGTGGTACGGTTTATTCAAATACTTATACTGTAACGGTTAACAATCTGGTAACAACTGGTGGAACTATAGGTTCCGATCAAACAATTTGTAACAATACAGCACCTGCTGCATTTACCAGCGCCGGTGGTGGTACTGGTGGTACAGCACCATCCTACGTTTGGCAATATTCTACTACTTCTGCCATTGCGGGAGTGGGCGTATGGGCTGATGAGCCTAGTTCAAACTGGCCCATATTCACTCATTCTGGCAATCTAACACAAACAACATATTTTGTACGTAAATACTTTAATACTTGTAATGCTGTTTATTCGAATGTGGTAACTGTAAATGTTTATGCCGATTTAACTGCTAATGTGAATAGCACAAATGTTACCTGTAATGGTTTAAATAATGGCACTATAACAATTTCCAATCCGTTAGGAGGAAGTGGTACATATCAATATACAATAAATGGTGGAACAGCTTGGGGGGCAAGTCTAAGTTACAACAGCCTTACGCCATCCACGTATAACGTGCAAATGCGCAATTCCGCAATGCCAACTTGTACAAAAATACTAAACGCGGCTTTGGTAATTTCGCAGCCTGCCAGTCTCTCGGGTGGAGCAATAAGTATTTTGCATGGTCCAACTTGTAATAATAGTGCCGACGGACAATTACAGGCTAACCCTATCGGGGGAACAGCTCCATACACATATCAGTGGCAAATTAGAGTTGGAGCATTTTTTAACGATATACCAGGTGAAACTTCTCAGGTATACTCTTTGGCTTTAGTAGGAAATGTGTATAGATGCGTAATTAACGATGTTAACTTATGCGGCCCTGTAAATGCTTCGCTTACGTTTATTAAAGCAGCTTTGCCAGTTGGCGTTCGCGACAGTATCCCTGATTTAATTGTTTTCGGGGCTTCAACTGTTCAGAATGCATGCTTTGGTCAAAATAATGGCTCTATAACTGTTAATGTTACCTCAGGAGGTATAGTTCCATATAATTACTCTACCACAACTGGAGGCGCAGCAGGTTATCAGGCTTCAAATTTATTTAGTGGCTTATCGGGGGCTACTTACCAGCAATGGGTACAAGATAGAAGAAATTGTCGAAAACAAGGTTCAGATGCCACAGTAGGTGAAGATCCTCTTCTGCTAGTTAGTGTTTCTATTGCACAAAATCCTAACGGGCCATTTTGTAGTGGTACAAGTATTACATATACAGCTACGCCTACTAATGGAGGTGCAGCACCTTCCTATCAATGGCAAGTAAATGGTGGTAATGTTGGAGCTAATCAAAGCACTTATACAACTTCAACTTTAGCTAATAATGATCAAGTGAGTTGTATTTTAACTTCGAATGTCCGTTGTAAGTCAGGAGATCCAGCAACTTCCAATATTATAACTGTAACCGTAAATGCTGCTCCTAATATTACTGGTCAACCAACCAGCCCCGCTGCAATATGCGCAGGTGCTGGTGTTGCAACCTTCACGGTTACGGCTACTGGTGCTGGGTTAACTTACCAATGGCAGGAATATAATGGCTCTATATGGTCGAACCTTAGTAATGGTGGTGTATATAGTAATGTAACTACTGCTACTTTATCAGTTACAAATCCAGCGGTAGGCATAACAGGATATAAATATCGTGCTCAGGTTAGTGGTACTTGCGCTCCAGCTGCTACCAGCGACGGAAATGCTACACTAACTGTAAATGCAGCTCCAAGTATTACTAGTCAACCAATAGATGCTTCAATTTGCGAAGGAGACAATACAACCTTTGGTATATCAGCAACTGGCTTTGGAAGAAGTTACCAATGGGAAGAAAATAGTGGATCCGGTTGGTTACCAATATCAGACGGAGGCTTATATTCAGGCGCACAATCACCCGATTTGACAATTACAGGCGTATTAAAGGGAATGGATAACTACCAATATCGTTGTGTTGTTTCAGGTACATGTTCCCCAAATGCAACCTCAAATGCCGTTTTATTAACGGTAAGTCCTTCAACGGCTATATTATCACAACCTCAAAATGCTATTAATTGTTCTGGAAATACTATAAAATTTGGTGTAGTGGCAATAGGTACAGGGATAATTTCCTACCAATGGCAAAGTAATATAACTGGGGTATGGGCAGCCCTCTCTAATGATGTTCAAATTAGCGGAGTTACAACGGATACTTTAGTCATTAGCGACATTTCTATTGATAATGAAGGGCTATATAGATGCATAGTAAGCAGTAGTTGTGGCGCACCAGTTACAAGTACAGATGCTCAGTTGGATGTGAATATTATTACAGCTACAATAGGTAAACCTGCACCATTTTTTATAAGTAATTCAACTGTAATTGAAGTTGATATAGCAATAAAAAATCATTCCCATTTGGATGATCTTAGTTATTATTTAGTTGCCCCGAATGGTACAAAAGTTTCACTAAAACATAGTAATTACGCAGATGCAGGTTTTTGCAATTTTAACAATAACTTAGATATAAAATTCACAACTAAAAAACCTATTACTGATACAATTTCTTCAACCTGCATTTTGAATGCTACTCCAGCCACTTATGCAGCTACTGGCGATTGGAATCTATTGAATACGATGGATCCAGCAAATGGTGCGTGGCGCATAGAAGTTGAAGACATATATTCTGATGGTTCCAATTCTGGTGAAATTGTTTCATCGAACCTTACTTTTACCGATTTAAATTTCAGTGGTAAAATGGAATCAGTTAATTATATTTCTGGCGCAATTTCTATTCCAATTGAAGATCCAGTAAATGATAATATTAAAACTGCAAAAACACAATTTATTGTACCACTAGGCCTATCGGTAAAATGTTTTGGTGTTTGCGATGCAAAAGCTATTGTAACAGTCGCTGGAGGTATTGCTCCTTTCATATATTCATGGAGTGATCCAACGCTCGGTAACAATAGTAATGTTAGTTTATGCGGAGATAGCACTTACACCGTTACCGTAACCGATGCATTAGGTTGTTCTACCACTGCTACTGTTGATGTTACTTCGCCTGATCCAATTATTTTAAATAGTGTTACTTACAACGACTCTCTTGCTTGTTTTGGCGATAAAACCAATGTTACAATTAATGCAACCGGAGGAACCGGCACATTAACATACACATACGATGGTGCGCCTGCTCATAACGATACAATTGCGATAAACAACCCATTTAGTTTAGGTGCTGGAACCTATAATTTCCATGTACTCGATTTAAACGAATGTACTAAGGACACTACAATTACCATTGTGCAACCTTCGAAAATTTTGCTTACCGATACTGTTAAGAAGGATATTACCTGCCATGGCGATAACAACGGCGAAATACGTGTGCGAGCTACTGGTGGAAAACTTCTAAAATACCAATTAATTGATGCCTCAACACTTGCGGTTTTGAAGGAAAACGCTAAAGATTCGGTATTTTTAGGTTTAGCGCCTGGCAATTACCGCGTTGTTGTAACCGATTCAATTAATGCTGGTTGCACAGGCGATTCAACAAAACTTATAACCGTTATTGAACCCGATACGCTCACCATCGATTTAATGGATAAAACAGATATTACCTGCCATAATGCCGATAATGGAACTATAACATTCACAACCGTTAACGGTGGCATTTTACCATACGAATACTCAATCGATAACGGTGCAAACTGGTTTAGCTCCAACACCTTCTCGAATTTAACAGCAGGTATTTATCATATAAAAACGCGCGATGCCAATCTTTGCGAAGCTGTATCGCCCGATATTACTATCGTTAATCCCGACACGATGATAGTTTCGAAGCTTATCTTTAGCAAAAACGATACATTGAATTGTTTTGGCGACACAACAAGCATACTCATCGAAATTACTGGAGGGACGGGCATAAAGCAATACACCTTCAACGGAATTATCAAAAATAGTGGCGAAGCAATTACCAACATCACAGGTGGAGATTATACACTACACATGGTAGATGCCAACCTTTGCAGCCGCGATACGGTTATTCATATTCAACAACCAGGTAAAATAACCATAACCGATAGCGTTGTAACGAATGTGTCGTGCTTTGGTTCCGGCGATGCTTCCATAGAAGTTTCAGCCACTGGCGGTAATATTCTTAAGTATCAATTGCTCGATGCATCGAATATTGTTATTACCGATAATAGTATCAACCCAAAATTCGTTGGTTTAACACCTGGCAGTTACCGCATTGCAGTAATCGATTCGCTATTTGGATGCGATGGCGATACTACAACAAGCATAACTATTACCGAGCCAGCACTTTTAGTACTTTCTTCAATCGATTCAACCAACGTTACTTGTTATAATGCAAAGAACGGAACTATCTCATTCTCAACCGTAACTGGTGGCACAAAGCCATATCAATATTCGGTTGATAATGGAATAAATTGGACGAACAATGCCGACATTACTGGCCTAGACGCTACCTCCTACAAGTTGAAGGTTAAAGAAGCCAACGGCTGCCAGGATTCTCTTAACCGTACAGTTGTGTTAACCGAACCAGAACAGGTAATTATTAATTCAATTAAAACCTACGATGCCACGGGGTGTAAACCTGGACAATTAGGAGCTATAAAAATTGATGCTCAAACGGCTTCTGGAGCCAAATCGTCGTTGAAATACTCTACCGATGGTGTTAAATGGATCATAAACGATTCGATTGATTTGGCAGGTGGCAATTATACTGTGTTTGTGCGCGATACGTTAAACCCAGATATCAACTGTTTTGTATCACAAAACGTTACATTAACGGGTCCAACAATTACTATCGATAATCTTTTAATAAACCCTCCTAGCTGTTACGATGGTAACCAAGGAAGTGTTATTTTAGTAATTGCTACAGGAGAAGGCACGTTGGAATATTCATTAAACGCAGGTATACCGCAAGAAGGTAACGATTTTAACGATATTTTTCCTGGAAATTATTCAATACATATTGCCGATCAGTCTAATGGCTGCACAAAAGATATTGTAGCGATAGTTCCTTTTGGCCGAAAAATACAAGTAAAGTTCGATACCGTAGGCATTTACGGGCTTAACAAGGGTAGTTTAACTATCTATCTCGATTCTACTAAAGGTGGCATAAAACCATACATTTATACTATAAACAAACCATCTATATGGAAGGATTCTACTTTTACCAATTTAATTGGCGGCTGGGACACTTTACACGTCGTGGACAAATTAGGTTGTTCGCTCGATACTGCCTTCTATATAACACCTGGTAAAATACTTTTGGTTGATACACTTAAATCGGATGTTTTGTGTTATGGCGGCAGCAATGGTAATATTGGTTTGCGCGTTGACAATACAAACTTTGTACCTCCAATCTTTTACCAAATAGATGGTCCATCGTTTGATACTATAACTTCTATTAATCAGGAACATTTATTTACTAATTTAATAATTGGGAAGTATTCCGTTATAGCAATTAATGCGAGCGGAGCGGTTTATCAGGACTCTATACGTATTGGACAGCCCGAAAAAATGGATATTTCAATTAGCGTAAAAGATGCGCCATGTAACAGATTTCCAGCAGATAGCACTATGGGGTCAATTGACCTAGCAGTAACCAAAGGTACTAGCCCATATACCTACATAGTTTCGGGCGATACAACAGGCTCTGCTGTCTCGAATTTAGTAGTTGGCAACCACTCAATTCGCATAACCGACGACAAGCAATGTAGCGTCGATACATCGGCTAGAATTGATTCAATTACAAATGTAATTGTTATAACTCGCGCCGACACAACAGTTTGCGCTGGCACACAATTAATTCTAAATGCGGTTAAAAGTAAAGCAGGCGACATATATACTTGGTCGCCAGATACTAGCCTAAGCTCAACTCTAATTTTGGAGCCCGTGGTAACACCAACTAAAAACCGAACTTATACTTTAAAGGTTTTAGATTCGAGCACTGGATGTTACAACACCGATTCTACAACAATAGGAGTGCATCCGGTTTATGGCTTAAAAATATCGCCCGATTCGGTAAAAATTGGAGTTAACTTGTTTGCAACCATTATAGCCTCGCCCGATACATTCCTCACATACGGTTGGAGTCCTGTGGAGAATATTGTTAATGTAAATCCTTGGACGATTGAGTTTATAAGCGAAAAAACTATGGCTAAAACGCCTTATATAGTAACCGCTATTACTCGCGAAGGTTGTACAGAAAGGGATACCGTTTATATCGAAGTAGGTATGTTGCAAATACCAACAGGCTTTTCGCCTAATGGCGATGGCGTTTACGATAAATGGGTAATAAAAAGCGCCGATTTCTTCCCCGATATTGAAGTAAGTGTTTTCAACCGATGGGGTTCGCGCGTTTTTGTATCGAAAGGCTACGATAATGTAACTAAAGTATTCGACGGTACACGTAACGGACGCGATTTACCTGTTGGAACCTATTATTTTATAGTAGATCCTAAAGACGGAACTGGTCCTAAAAGTGGTACTTTAACCATAATGAGATAATTACATACGCCTATGCACTTAAAATATTTATATAATAAACCTAAAAAGAATGGAGAACTCCCGCAAGGGAGTTACATTCAACCAAATAACCCTAATTTCTTCCAGATGAAAAAGTTTTTAATACTCATTTTCATACTCGTTTCAGTTGTGGGTAGCTTGCACGCTCAGCAATCGCCCATGTACACGCTATATATGATGAACCCTTTTCTTGTAAATCCGGCAATAGCGGGAACGCATAACTATTACCAAATACGGTCGAACCACCGTTTTCAGTGGGCTGGATGGACAGATGCACCTGTAACTAACTCTATTAGTGCGTTTGGACCACACAGCAAAAAAGATATGGGTTTTGGCGGTACTATTGTAAACGATGTTGCTGGGCAAACAAGTCGCACAAGCATTAGCGGCGTTTACGCTTATAACGTTAAGTTAACTAGCGACATACGAATATCTATGGGTTTAAGCGCTGGGTTAATTCAATATAAGGTAGATGGACAATCGATAAAACTTGAAGGGGCAGATATTCCGAAAGGAAACGAACAAATTGACAACGCCATACCCAATAGTGTAAACTCAATGCTATTGCCCGATGCATCGGCAGGGGTTTACGTTTACGCTTCGAATTTCTTTGCAGGTTTTTCGGCCAATCAATTGCTAAATAATAAGTTTAATAAAACACCCGACGCAGTAGTTTTCTCCAAACTTACCAGCCACTTTTATTTAGTTGGCGGCTATAAGTATTACATAAACCGCGAATGGGCTATCGAGCCTACCATCATTCTAAAAAAAGTTGTTCCTTCTCCATTTCAACTCGAACTCGACTGCAAAGTGCTGTACAATAATATGTTATGGGGCGGCATAGCATTCCGCACACAGGAATCGTTCTCCATTTTAATGGGTTACACCTATCAGAAAAAAATATATTTCGGTTATGCTCTCGATTTTGCAATAAACGATGTAAAACTTAACACTTTAGGCTCCCACGAATTAGTTATAGGTATTAACTTTAACGCAATTAAAAAGGTTTCGCGGAAAAAGAAATAACATGAAGATAATCAAAACTTTATTATTAGTTGTTGCAATTGTTTTACTATTAAGTTGTAACAAAAAACAGACGTCCGATTTTATTATTCCTCGCGAAACATTTAAAGACATACTAATTGATATTCACCTAATTGATGGTTATTACGCATCGAACAACAACATTTTATCCTTCCAAACCGATTCGGCAAATTTCTATACCGACATTTTAAAAGAATACGGATTCAACCTCACTCAATTCGATAGTACATACCGATATTACACACGAAACCTAAAACAGTTCGATATACTTTACGAAGAGGTAATTACCGAACTCAATAAAATGCAAGAGCAAAGCCGCCGATTAATAGAAATGGGTGGCGATACGCTCCGTAACCTTTACCATGGCAAAAAATCGTGGAACATAATAGGTTATACCACTCAGGAAAAAATACCCTTCGATATTAAACTCACCGATTCGGCAAATTACAGCATAACAGTTTATCTTAGAGTGTTTTCCGACGATAAAACCGACAACCCTAAATTAACCGCATATTTTGGTTTCGATAATGGCACCAAAGAAGGTAGAAAAGACTATTTTACCGAGACTTCCTATCGGGTTACGCGCCGTTACGTAGTTTACACGTTTTCGAAGGTTGCACCAACCAAAAAAGTTAAGTACTTGCGTGGCTTTATCCTCGATAACAACAACATATCGAAATGGCGTAAAAAACACATCGAAGTAAAAGGGATATTTATATCGAAAGGCTAACCGCAATGTGCCGCAAAATCAGTGCTCACTATATTTTTCAAGCCTGCCAACCTCCTTTAAAACAGGGTATTGTAGTTATTGCCGACGATGGAACAATTATCGACATTATCGACACTAATGGTAAACTTCGCGAAAGCGAAGGGCTTGAGTTTTACGATGGCATAATTACGCCAGGATTCATAAACACACATACTCATCTCGAACTATCCCATCTTAAAGGCGTTATCCCAGAAAACATTGGGTTATTGAATTTTATAAAAAGCGTTGGTGTTCATCGAAATATCAACCTTTCGGAAAGTGCGATAATTGAGGCCGATGCAGAAATGTCTAGAAACGGCATTGTTGCTGCTGCAGACATTTCTAATTCCACCGATAGTTTTAACGTTAAAGCCAATAGTAAAATTAACTACTTCACTTTTATAGAGTTACTAGGTATCGACAACGAAAAGGCGCATGCTATAATCGAAAATGGAAAACAACTACTTCAAGAATTAAACGCATTAAGCCTTGCGGGAACGCTCGCACCGCATGCCCCGTATTCGCTATCCGACAATTTGCTTGACGAACTTACAGCATACTCCCAAACCAATATCAACTTATGGACTATCCATAATCAGGAAAGTGCCGAAGAAACCAAACTATTTAACGATAAAACTGGCGAATTTATTGATTTTCTAACCTTTATATCACCAAACTTTGCAAACTGGCAACCTAAAGGATGCTCATCTCTTCAATATTTATTGCAATTCTATCGTAAAATTTCACGAATATTATTGGTACACAATACATTTACAACTAAAGCCGATTTAAAATCGATAGAAACCATTAAAGATAAAGTAGTTGCCGTACTATGCCCTAACGCCAATTTATATATCGAAAACCAATTGCCCGATGTTAATTTACTTCGCCAATTGGGTTGCGTAATAGCGCTCGGAACCGATAGTCTGGCTTCCAATTCGTGCCTTTCAATTTTGGAAGAAATGAAAACTTTACATAAGCATTTTAACAATATTCCACTTACCGATTTAATTGATTGGGCAACCATAAATGGCGCTAAAGTATTAGGTTTCGACAGCACTCTGGGTTCAATTACCCTAGGAAAAACTCCAGGCCTAAACCTAGTTACTAATGTCGATTTCGATAAAATGCTGTTAACTTCGCGCAGTAAAATAAAAGTACTTGCATGACAACAATGTTATTCGACCAAATAGTGTTCGGCCCAGTAAAAAGCCGTCGATTAGGCATTTCGCTGGGCGTAAACCTACTACCAATAAACGGTAAACTTTGTAATTTCGACTGCGTTTATTGCGAATGTGGGCTAAATAACGATTCTAAAGCATTGAACAAGACTCTTCCAAAGCGCGACGAGGTTTTTAGTGCCTTAGAAAGTAAGCTTTTCGCTATGCTCCAAAACCACGAAACGCCCGACGTAATAACTTTTGCAGGAAATGGCGAACCAACAATGCACCCTCAGTTTGCCGAAATTATCGACGATACCATTGTCTTACGCAATCTATATTTCCCAAATTCCTTAATATCAGTACTTTCAAATGCGACAATGTTACACAAACAAAATGTGGTTTCAGCATTAAAAAAAGTAGATCAGAATATCCTTAAACTCGACTCTGGAAAACTATCAACAATTGAGCGGATTAACCAGCCAGTAGGAAACTATAACTTGCAAACCAAAATTGGCGAATTGAAGCAATTTAATGGGAAGCTAATCATTCAAACCATGTTTACCCGCGGAATAGTAAACAACGTAATTTTCGACAATACCACCATCGACGATCTACAACTATGGGAAAATATAGTTACTGAGGTTAAACCCGAAAAGGTAATGATATATACCATCGATCGCAATACACCTGTCGATGGCTTAAAGAAAATTTCTGTCGAAGAATTGACAACCATAGCAACACGCCTCGAAAAACACAGTATCGAAGTTCAAGTGTCTGGATAACAATACTATTTATTTTTCGATTTATTTAATGTAAACGAAAAAGTAGAACCCTCGCCCAATTTCGATTGAACAGTAATAGTTTGCTCGTGTGCCTCAATTATATGTTTTACAATCGATAAGCCTAACCCAGTCCCGCCTTGGTCGCGCGACCGACTTTTATCGGTGCGGTAAAAACGCTCAAAAACACGTGGCAAATCCTTTTCGGCAATGCCAATTCCATTATCGGAAACTTCTACCAAAATACGATCGTCAATTTCCGCAAACGACATAACGGTTTTACCGTGCTTTTTGCCATATTTTAACGAATTAACTATTAAATTGTTAACCACTTCCGATACTCGTTTTTTATCGGCAGTTACAAAAATAGGTTTTTCGGGTAAATCCTTAACTATGACCTTAATACTGTTTTTTTCGGCAAGCATATCCTGCATCTCCATTGCATCCTTAACTAAACTAACAATATTAAAATTCTCATATTCAAGTTTAAGCTCGCCCGATTCGAGCCGAGAAATCGCTTCCAAATCCTCAACAATACCAATCATGCGGTTAATGCTCTTCTCGGTACGTTCCAAATAAAGCTTGTTAATCGTTGTATCGTCCAAACCCCCATCGAGCAGTGTAAGCACATAGCCCTGAATATTAAAAATTGGGGTTTTAAGTTCGTGCGAAATGTTTCCAATAAACTCTCGTCTATACTTTTCTAATTGCTTAAGTTGGTCAATTTCATTCGTTTTGCTTTTTGCCCACAAAGCAACTTCGTTTCGCACCTCAGCAATAATATCCTTTTGCACAAGGGTTTTGTACAAATCGTACCCAGGAGTATTGATACTGTGAATTGTACGATAAATCGGTTTAATCTTATCGAAAATAAATTTATTTAAAAAGATAAAAACAAAATAGTAAATAAACGTAAACAGAATAACAACCCCAAGTATCACAATAACAACAAATTGCGCTTCAAATACTTTTAATGCTACAACTAAAACTAGCAGCATAACTACTGTTACTAAAGCGATATAAAACCCTACTTGTTTCGCGGAAATACCATTCATACAATCATTTATGTTTTACTTTTGGTGAAGTTCAAGCAAGCGAGCAACGTATTTTCCAATAATGTCAAATTCCAAATTAACTTCGGTTCCCACTTTTATTTGATGAAAATTGGTATTTTCATAAGTATAAGGTATAATAGCCACCTGAAACGACGATGCCTTGGAGTTTACAACCGTTAAACTTACACCATTAACAGTAACAGAACCCTTTTCGACAGTAATATTATTTTTCGATGCATCGTATTCGAACATAAAATACCAAGACCCACCCGCCTCAGTAATATCAGTGCACGTAGCAGTCTGATCCACATGCCCTTGCACAATATGTCCGTCAAGTCGCTCATTTAGCTTCATACTTCGTTCGAGGTTAACTTTGTCGCCAGCCTTAATATGCGAAAGATTCGATTTTAACAAAGTTTCACTTATAGCAGTTACAGTGTAAGTGTTAACATCCTTATTAACAACCGTTAGGCATACCCCGTTATGCGCAACACTTTGATCTATTTTTAAATCCTCGGTAAACGAACATTCCATTGTAATGTGCAAATTGCCATTATCAACCACAACCTTCTTAACCACAGCAGCTTCTTCAACAATTCCTGAAAACATACGTTTAAATTAAAAATTAAGATTACGAAAATACAGATATTGAGCCATTATCGCAAAACAAAATACTTGCTCCAACAATATTAATTCTTACTTTTGACAATAGTTCGGTAAACTTCTATTTTTTCAATTTTTACGTACTTGTAATACGTTGAAATACATAGAAATATAAAAATATTTCTATGTATTTCAACTTGTTATTTATGGGCAAGTTGAAAAAAATGTACCGAAGTATTGTTTGAATAACTCTAAAATTATGGAAAATCCCGATAAACGAATAATAAGTTTTATCCGTAAACATCATGTTCTTACATTGGCAACCGTTTCCGATAACAAACCTTGGTGCGCTAACTGCTTCTATTCCTTTATGGATGATAAAAACATGCTCGTTTTTACCTCCGACAATGCAACCCAACATATAAAGAATATAAACGAAAACTCGCAGGTAGCGGCATCTATTGTACTGGAAACAAAGGTTATAGGCAAAATACAGGGCATTCAACTTACTGGCGAAGCAATAAAACCAAGTGCCGAAATTGCCAACCAAGTGAAAATTAATTACTTAAAACGGTTTCCATTTGCAATTCTCATGAATACTTCACTTTGGGTATTAATAATTCATCAAATAAAATTTACCGATAATAGCCTAGGTTTTGGTAAAAAACTATTTTGGAAAAACGAACTTTAAACGATTGATATGATTCTTGTTACAGGTGGCACAGGTTTGTTGGGTTCCCATCTTTTGTTCGATCTGCTTTCGGCGGGTAATAAGGTAAAAGTACTCATTCGGTCGTCATCCAATAAGCTAAATATACTTTCAACATTTGCATATTATACCGCCAATCCCGAAACTCTTTTCAATAAAATTGAATGGGTTGATGGCGATATTACCGATATATATTCGCTGTCGGAAGCATTTGAACATGCCGAATACATTTATCATACAGCCGCTTGCGTATCATTTAACGCCAACCAAAAAAGAATAATTTACCAAACCAACGTTCAAGGAACAGCTAACGTTGTAAATCTTTGTCTCGAAAAGGGTATAAAAAAACTTTGTTTTGTTAGTTCTATAGCCGCTTTGGGCAATACCGACGATGGATCTCCAATAGATGAAAATGTATTTTTGAAAACCACGAAGAATAAATCTCACTATTCGGTAAGTAAGCATAAAGCCGAAATGGAAGTATGGCGCGGTATTGCCGAAGGTTTGAATGCTGTAATTGTTAATCCATCCATTATTTTGGGACCTGGAAATTGGAAAACCGGTAGTAGCTCCTTCTTTACTACTGTTGCCAAGGGCTTTAAGTTTTACACAAACGGAACTAGTGGCTACGTTGATGTGCGCGACGTGTCGAAGGCAATGATTTCACTAATGGAAAGTGATATTTCTGCAGAACGTTTTTTGGTTTCCGCCGAAAATTTAACCTATAAAGATTTTTTTACTGAAATAGCTATCAACTTGAACGTTACACCACCAACGATATATGCCAATCCGCTACTTTCCTCGTTAGCATGGAGGTTGGAAGCAATACGAGCAAAACTATGCTTTTCGCAACCCAAAATTGCACGAAACACTGTTATATCGGTTCATAAAAAGCTAGCTTTTAGCAACTTAAAAATTATCAAAACTTTAGGCATTCAATTCCGACCCATCGCAAATTCAATATCCGAAATTGCACTACAATACAAAAAAGACAACAACCACTTATAATCTCTTTAGGTGAACTTTCTTGCATCGTCACAAATATTTGATATTTCTTTTTATCTTTGAGATATTACTACGTTAAAATTACACGCTAACAATCTAATAATTAAATTGATATAGAACAAACCTATGAGGAATCGCATAATATTTTTCCCAATTTTATTAATTTTGTTGAACTCGTGCGGATATTATAAGCGTTACACCTACATTCAACCTGCTACACCAACAAAAAACGATACCACTCTATACCCACGGAAACTGTTAATCTACAAAATTCAGCCAAACGATATACTTTATGTAAAAATACAAAGTTTAGATAAAACAGTATCCGAGCCCTTTAATACAGCCATGTCGGGTACTAACCAAACAATGATGGGCATGGGCGGAGGAAACATGTCCCTAATGGGAAATCCTGTAGATAATTATGGTTTCATATCCATTCCAAACATCGGAAAGGTGTATGTAGCCGGTCTAACAGTAGCTGAAGCTCAGGACACCGTTCAGAAATTAGCTTCCATATTTATTTCCGATGCAAATACCGATGTCAGGTTACTGAGTTTTAAAATATCCATGCTTGGCGAAATTAAAGGCTCAATTACAATATATGCCGATAGAGCTAACATTCTCGAAGTAATTGCACAAATGGGCGATATATCATATAACGGAAATCGCAAAACAGTACAAATAATACGCTCATACAACGAAGGTACTCGCATTATAACCGTCGATTTAACCAAACGCGAATTGCTTTCCTCAGAGCAATATTACATTCAACCCAACGATATTATTTACGTGCAACCGTTAAAAACAACAATTCTCAAACTCAAAGTGGCCGACTACTCCATGTTTTTGTCCATTTTTTCAACAACAGTTACCATGGTTTTGTTAGTTGCAAATTTATATAAACGATAAAATGGAAAATCAAACTGGGTATTTCCCGCAACAAGAAGAATCGTACGACATTAAGAAAATACTATTTCGCATAATTCGAAATTGGTATTGGTTTGTCATTTCGGTAACTATCGCGTTTGCAATAACATATATCAATAATTTTTATACCGATCCATTGTATAGCGTTTCGGGCACAATGGTAATAAACGACGAAAAAAAATCGGCCGCCGATATGTTAATGAATACGTTAAGTGCACGAAAAAATATCGATAACGAAATAACTATTCTAAAATCGAGCAAAATGGCACTTAAGGCAATAAACGAATTGCCCGACTTTCATATTAGCTATTATGCTATCGGAAGAATGAGAAAATCAATGCTATACAAAACATCTCCTTTTACAGTAATTCCCGATTCGGCATCATTGAATTGGAAAGGTTTCCCCCCCGTAAATATCACCATATTGTCGGCAACCAAATATTTAATAGAACTCGAAACTGAAGTAAAAACTCAAAAAGAAATGCGCTTTGGCGATACCTTTAAGAATGAAAATTTATGCTTTACTGTTTTTCTGAAAGATCCCGCCAATTATAACTCTTATGTTTCAACTAAATATTCGTTTGTAATGAACGACGCCTCAAGCTTGGCTAACATGTATAAGGGTAAGCTTGGAATAACCACCAACGAACGCAGAGGTTCCGTGGTTACGCTCAGTTCCGTAGGGCTAGTGCCACAAATGGAAACCGACTTTATTAATAAATTAATGGAGGTATATATTCGTACCGGATTGGAAGATAAAAATCAAACGTCCATTAATACAATAAATTTTATCGACGATCAGCTCGCAATAGTAGTTGATTCGTTGCGTAAGGCCGAAGATAAATTGCAAAGCTTCCGGCTAAACAATAAAATTCTCGACGTTTCCACCGAAAGTGGCGCAATAATGCAGCGCATATCAAAAATTCAAGAGCAAAAGACAATTATCGATATGCAAATTAAATATTACAAATACATTTTAGAATATATTGGTAAGAAAAAAGATTTTCGTGAAGTCGTTGCTCCATCGGTTTTAGGCATCTCCGATCCATTAATGGCCACCTATATTTCGGAACTCGCCAAAGCATTTTCCGAGCGAAGCATAATGTCGATTAGCGCAAACCAAACAAATCCAAGCCTTGCTCCCATTAATGCACGAATCCAAAATGCGCAAAATATGCTCCGAGAGTATATTAACGAAAACCTACGAAGCGCGGATATTACAGCTGCCGATATCGACAAAAAGCTTTCTCAAATAGAAACGGAAATAGTGCAACTACCTGCCTCACAACGCCGACTGCTTAATATTGAACGTAATTTTAAACTGAACGATCAAATCTATAATTTTCTGCTTCAAAAACGGGCCGATGCCTCTATAGTAAAAGCCTCGAATATAGCCGATAACAAAATTCTCGATCCTGCATCACCCGAATATGCATACCAAATATCGCCACAAACCTCCAAAAACAGAACCACAGGAATTATTATTGGTATTCTAATCCCCTTCGTTATATTGGTTTTACTAGAGTTTCTAAACAACAAAATTACCGATATTAAGGATATAGAAAAAATTACAAAAGTCCCTATTTTAGGCACGGTAGGCCACAACGAACGACTAACGGACATTCCCGTTGCCGACAATCCTAAATCGGCAATAGCTGAGTCGTTTCGTGCCCTCCGAACTAATTTGCAGTATGTTATGCGAAGTAAGGAAAACAAAGTAATCTCAGTTTCATCAACCATTAGTGGCGAAGGCAAAACTTTTTGTGCTATTAACCTTGCAAGCATTATTGCTCAAAGCAATCGCAAAACACTATTGCTCAGCCTCGATTTGCGCAAACCCAAAGTGCACAAAATCTTTAATTTAGAAAACACTACTGGGCTAAGTACTTATTTGATAGGCCGTTCAACCTTCGAGGAAATTATTAATCCAACAAATATCAATAACTTATATGTTTCAACCTCTGGACCTATTCCGCCGAATCCAGCCGAATTGCTCGAAACCTCATATATGGATGAGTTCATTGCTGAAGCCAAGCAAAATTTCGATATACTAATAATGGACACCCCTCCGTTGGCAATAGTTACCGATGCCATACTGCTCAGTCGTTTCTCCGATGCAAATATATTTGTTATCCGACAAAACTACTCATCAAAGAATGTACTAAAACTAGTTGATGACCTGCACTTTAAGCGCGACATCAAAAACGTTGGAATATTAGTTAACGATGTCGACTACACCAAAAACTATGGTTACGGCAAAAAATATGGCTATGGCTATAGCTATGGTTATGGCTATGAAGTATATTATGGCGAACCTGAAAGGAAAAAGACTGGTTTCTTTTCGCGTTTTTATAATGTGTTCAAGTCGTAGTAGTTAATCCTGACTGGTTTTCGCTAATAAGTAGACTTTCTGATAATTATAAATTACCGAGGTTATATAAAATACAAAACCTGTCAGGATTTTCGTCATAACGGATGAACACTAATTAACAACTAATGGCTCAGGAGTTTCTGAAAACACAAACAAAAAAAGGAGCATCTTACGGATGCTCCTCTTTAATATATTATATATTAATATCTTAATACTCCCAAAGATCGTGCTCAATGTTGAATAGAGATTCCTTAATTCTTTCACCTTCCAAAAGTTGTTCAAAACCTAGAGTATAAGCATTTATCTGTCTATCGTCATACACGTTCGACTCTTGGTAAATATAGCCACTAAACCTACGTTGCATAAATAAATCGTCGAATGAAGCTTGTTGAGCATCATTAAACTTATTGAATACTGGGTGGCTCGAAAACAAGTTACGTGCTTCAGGGTAATAAATCCAACAAATTTGCTTAAGAACCATGTCGGCATTCTCATCTACACCAGCGGTAGGAGTAGCGCCCTTAATTTCCCGAGGAAAAACACGAATTGGGCATAACCCCAGTATCCGAACCTGCATTGTTGAATAATTTCTGTCGAAAAACCATTTCTCTTTAACAAGTATCTTCTTAACTTCCTCAAATTTACGTTCTCCGCCAATTGTAGTATCCTTCTCGGTACCATCAGCATTTGTTACTTTTATAGTTTTAGTAACATTCCCCATGTTAGTCTCAATATCCTCTTTCGACATCGGAATTTTAAATTCGTCACTTCCTCCTGGAGCATATACCTGCAAACCTTCATTATCAATACCGTAGAAAAGCAATGATACAAAACTCATTCTCTCACCAATAGGTTTAATAGGGTAAAACAACGGTAAATTCATCTTTTCGCGTAAGTCCACCATTCTCCACAGAACTTTCGACCACATAACATCCGACTCCCTTGTAAAAGGATAAGGAATAGGCTTTTTCTTTGGTATATGAATTTTTTCATATACCTCAACCTTTGTATCTTGAGCCAACGTAAGCCCTCCAAACGATAAGGCTATAACGCAAAAAACAATCGTAAGTACCGAAATAGTTCTCATGGTTAATGTTTTATATTATTGAATTTTAAAATATACTGTATTTAACTCTCTAGGCTTCCCATCAGGTCCAATTGCCTTAATATCTTGAAAATATACTCTGTCCCCTCTGTTTAAATTCCTAATTATGTCCTTTTGTTTTTCAGAAATTCTGCTTGTTCCCTTAGCGGCTACGTCCTGACTAAACGATTTAATAGTTGCTGAAACTGTAAACTCTGTAACTGTAAATTTTGCGTCAAAATCAAAACCTTCCAAATCGGCCTGTACAATACTTTGTGCAAGTAGAATGTTTTTATCTAGGCCTCCTCCCTTCTTACCAGCTACCTTCGCAACAGGATCTGGTATAGTTTTAACTCTAAACAGCATATTGCCAACTGCCTTGTCTTTTCCATCAATTTTGGCATTAACTGTTAGAGTTGCAGTACCAACATTTTTAGGGTTTACAATCCATCCAGTACCCTCCTTACGGATTAAACCATTGGTATTAAAGGCAGTAATTTTATCAGAACCAACGCCAGGAACCGATATCGAAACAGGATTATCAACGCCTATATAAAACACATTCATTTTTGTAGGCGATATAACCGCACCAGACTCAGCAACCAAATATTCTCTCTTAAAAGGTTTTCTAATTATCGAGCCATCGGTTGCTTTCAATTGAATAATACCACCCCATTTTACTGATCCAACTGATCCTGCTGAACGTTTATATATGCCTTTCTTTGTTATTGGGTCAATTGGTAACGAATCTCTATTCCCTCCAACAATTTGATAATCAAATGAACCGTCAGCCAACTTAATCTCCTGCACCTGTCCAGTATAAATAGTAGGGTTTTGAGTAGTATCGAAAGCCGCCATAAATATTTCAGCCTTATATTCTCCACCTTTTAAAACATAATCGGAGTTAACAATTACTACAGGTTCCAATTTGTTAAACTTAAACGACCCTGCATCAACTTGGTTTAGTAAATACTTCACAACATCCGATTCAACGTTTCTAATATCACTTTGTAAATTCGTCATAATTGTAGTTACTGCAATTAGCGGTAAATGCTCAAAGTGCTTGCTTTCCCAAGTTTCCTTTATCCCACCATCTAATGTTGCATCGGAAGTTTCCAATGCATTTTCAATAGTTTTTTTCAGCAATTCATCCTTCTCTACGTACTTAATCAATGTCTCTCTAAATTCAACAAACTTTGCTTTAAGTTCCTTGCCCTTGCCGTTATTATTATCCCCTACCATAATTTCAGCGGGAATATTGGTATTATCTTTACTAACAATTTTAGAGCTTGCAACCGAATTTTTTGCACCAATAGCATCGTTAGTTTTATCTGCTTTCTTTACAATTTCCGCTTTCAAATTCTGAATCATATCGAACAAATCGGAAGCCTTTTTTTTAACATCCATAGCCTTTTCATTCCATGGACCAGCTTTACTAGGGTTTGAAGCATTTAGCGTTCCAAACTCTTCATATAGAAAACTATTTTTTTCTGTAAAATTTTGCGTAGTTTTTACAAGACCTTCATCTACAATTATAAAAGCATTTAATATATCCTTCGATACATTTAATGCCAACAACGCTGTTAGCACTAAATACATCATACCAATCATCTTCTGCCTAGGAGTTTCTTTTCCGTGACCCATATAAAACCGTTCTTAACCTAAATTTTACTTCTTACTTGTCATCACGTTCATAGCCGTCAACATATTGCCGTAAACTGTATTAAGCGATGATAAATTACTACTTAATTGAGTTATCTCTTCTTTATATTTTTGAGTTTCTTCCGATGATTGTTTCAAATTTTGAAGCAGTTGACCCATTCCACCATATAACGCCTGAGTATCTTTCAAATGCGAATTCGAATCACGTAATTGTAACTCATATACAGCATTTAATGCCGACATGTTCTTGTTTACGTTTTCCAATTGCGAGTTATAGTTTTTTGTTCCTTCAGAAATAGAAGAAATATCGTCTTTTACTGTTGCCGACAAACTAGAGTACGATGTTGTTAATGAGCCGATTGAATCTTGTAAAGACGATGCTGATTGTGTAAAAGCACTTGATAAGCCCCCTACCGACGATGCCGCACTTTTCATATTTGATGTGTACAGACTTGTTGCTACCGTTGCTTCGGTAATATCAGATAAACCAGAAGATGTAGCATTTAGCTTTTGAAGCGACTCTCCCAATTTCTTGAAAGCATCGGGACCCATATTTGCATTCTGAACTAAATCTTCAAACCGATCAAGGGTTGTATGTCCAGGCTTCCCATAATCTTTAATACTTTCTATTTCATCGGGATCTGTCATACCTGCTAGCTCAGGATAAACCAATGTCCAGTCAAGTTCCTCATGCAAAGGCTCGAAAGCCGAAAAGAAAAAGATAACTGCTTCCGTACTAAGGCCTATAGTAAGCATCATACCTGCGAAAGGCCAGTGTTGAATTTTAAAAAGTGCCCCAATAATTACAACCGCCGCTCCAAAGCCATATAATTTGGCCATGAAATTTTTCCAACCGGAGCTTTGTACAATTTCAGTAATATTCATATTAAATAATTTACTATACCAAGATTACCTCGGTAATTTAAAAAAGTTCTTATTTTGCATTTGTTCCTAGGTACGTCCTAACACATCGGAAACCGATATACGATTTAGAGGTGTCCTGATATTCGTAAGTGCGTGTTCCACATTGCATAAAGTAGGCTATGTCCTTCCACGATCCACCGCGAACAACCTTACGCTTCATCGAAGGAGGATCATCGGGACGTGCATTATACTTATAATCGGGATTTAAATCGTGTGTAAAGTTATATGCCGATTCGTCGTATGCATTTGCACACCATTCACCAACATTACCAGCCATATCGTATAACCCCCACTCGTTTGGTTCGTAATAACCTACGCGCACCGCAGTAATACCACCATCATCGGCATAATTACCGCGTAAAGGCTTAAAGTTTGCAAGAAAGCAACCTTGTTTATTACGTGTGTACATTCCACCCCAAGGGTACATTGAATGCTCCAACCCGCCTCTAGATGCATATTCCCATTCGGCTTCGGAAGGCAATCTATAATCGTGTACACCTGGCTCGTCATTCTGAGCTAAGGCAGCATTTAAAGTTTGTGTTCTCCATATAGAAAATGCAGTTGCTTGTTTCCAGCTAACACCCACCAAAGGATATTCGTCGTAAGCTGGATGCCAGAAATACATTGTGGCCATAGGCTCGTTATATGAATACGTAAAGTCCGATACCCAACATAATGTATCGGGATACACATTTATAACATCGCGTAAAATAAATGCCGACCTATCTTGTACTTGTATTTGTTCGCCAACAGCATTTACTGCCGTGCCGCTATATTGTTTAGTTGCAAAGTTATAACGATTTGCCTTTTTAGATGCCTGTTGCAAATCGACCCAGAAATATTCGTAGTTCAACTTACGAGTGTCTATTTCTTTTCTGAAATAGAATCGTTCGTTTGCTTGAACGTACATTTCTTTCAACGTTTCATTAACCGTTTCGTCTTTTGTATCAATTTCTGTCTTCCAATTGATTGTAGGAGGGTCAATTGGATTTCCATTTTCGTCTTCCGAAATAAGGAAATCTTCTATTTGCGCACCCAGCAATCGACGCATAATCGAGTCGCGAACCCAGTAAACAAATTGTCGATACTCGTTATTTGTTATTTCGGTTTCATCCATCCAAAAAGCATCTACCGACACTGATTTAGCTGAAACATTTTGCGCCCAAGAAACATCCTGATCGCTCGGACCCATATTGTAAACCCCTTGAGGAATAAAAACCATTCCAAAAGGATCGGGTTCAAAGTACTTTTTTCGACCTTGTACACCAGTAAGCTCGCCGCTACCAGAGTTGGATCCGCAACTACCGTTAAGTATTGCAAATATGATACTTATAACCAGTACTCTTTTCATAACATTGAGGTGTTTAGTGAATAAGAACTATTAATTTTCATGTTCCTAAAATATTGAATTTTTTCTATATTAAAGATAAGCATATTTTTATAAAA
This sequence comes from Bacteroidales bacterium, assembly GCA_025361285.1. Lineage (GTDB taxonomy): Bacteria > Bacteroidota > Bacteroidia > Bacteroidales > JAAUTT01 > JAAUTT01. The sequence goes on from JANYAP010000026.1 coordinate 23,480, forward strand.
AACGAATACTTTTATATTTATGTGGAATTTTTTCTCGAATAATGCTAAAACAATAGCCAATCGATATTTCGTAGGATCCACGACTATAACTTCGACTGCTTGAAGTAGCGAAATCGTAAGAACATCCAACTTTCATTCCGTTTGCTAACTCGAAACCTAACATTCCTACAATAGCTACCTGTACTCGATACGAAATTCCGCCCCAAAAACGTTTATTGTAAACTACTACTGCAGTTAAATCTACCCTAGTAATCAAACCGCCAGTACCAATAAATACCGAAGGCTGTAAGTCGAACGAAGGGTTTGGCAATGCAATATTATAACCAGTTGTTAAATAATAGTGTGGTATAAGTATAGGCTTGCTCTTTTCGTAAGAGAATGTTGGCTTATTTATATGTGTTGAAGATAGCCCAAAATAGGCATTCTCCGATTTATAAAACAATCCGAAACCTAAGTCGAAAGGTGTTGCTTTCTCTTTAGCTCCTGGTATGCCATAGTCTTGAGAAGCATCTGTACCTTCTTTAGGAGGATTCCAAACACCTTCAATCCCTTGCTGGTATATTCCAGCACTCACTCCAATACCTAGTTTGCCATTTCCGTTGTTCACATTCATTCGGTATGCGTAAGAAAATTTAAATCCCGTATTGCTTTCAAAACCAAGTTTATCAGTAATGAAAGTTAAACCAATACCACTATTTATTTTAAATGGTTTAACTGAAGCATCAACACTAAATTGACCAATATTTGGAGTTCCTGTAATTCCAGCGAACGGTTTACGCAACATACCCGAAGCACAAATTGCATCTCTACTACCTGCGTATCCTGGATTAACCATCAGATTATTTTGCATATACTGACTAGATTCAGGATCTTGTTGTGCCGATGCTGTAATTAAAACCAATAAAAATACAATAATCAAAAAAGCCTTATTCATATTAAACTCTTACTTTATCGATTCTTAGGAAGTAAAGTAAGTAAAAATTAAGTTTCCTTACAAATATATTAACATTTTATTCATTATAAATGCCAGCTAATTGCCTATATATACTACAATGAATAATTAATGTTACCTTGTTAGATAGAAAATTTTTATATAAATTATGCAAATAAGCACGTATTATACTAATTATTAACGGCATACATAATAAATTTAAATTATTGGATTCTGTGAAACATTCGCCACCAACGATCGGGGATTTCCTGTTTGCAAGCAAGCTCGTAATCGTTTTCGGAACAAGCAAGCACAACATTATGGCTTTTTGCGCTAAAAGAAATTTCCATCCACCATCGGTTAGTAAGGTTACTTTGGTAGAACGCTAAATCTTGTTTCGAATTGTTGTTATAAATTAAATACTTAGTAAAATTTTGCGGTTTCGAGTCGGGCTCTTCTAATATTCTGTTAGCCAAGCCTTCACAAAAGTACCATATTACCTGAGCCGCAAGTTTAACAGTTGTTCGATGAATATCGTTTAATAAAGCAATATCGAAAATGCCCAAGGAGCTGATACGATTACTGTGGCCAGCATAAAATGATAGCTGGCAGGCTTCGTAGCCCGATAAACCGTTGGGAGAACTATTACCTGCACCAGGCGCATCGGAATGTTTTACCGAATTTAAGCTGAAATTAACGAAGTTCGAATCTCTAAGAATCGGTTCCATGTCCTGTATATTGTTGCGCACAGTGCCCAGCCTATAAGCTTCGTAATATGAGTCGTCAACAATGTCGAGTACCGATTGTGGCACAAAATAGCTCTGATAACCGATGTTGATATAATTAAAGAAGGAAAGGCTATTTTCATCATCAAGGCTTCGTGCATGTTTAACAACACATTCGGGAATTACCTCTCGAGAAATGCGAGAATCGATAGATACCATATTTAATGGTTGTCCATTTTTTTGATATGCGAGATAGCTACCAAAATTAAATTTAGAAGTGCCACCGATCAACACTATTATAATAGTATGCCTATTTATTTCCTGAAAAACTTCGCTTATATTAATACATGTATCGGCATGGTTACTACCTACTTTAATATTGCCTAGGTCGATTATTGAAAGATTATTCGATACAGTAGCTAATTGATATAGCTGATTACGAACTTGATATGCTACTTCGAAGGTATTGGCATTTTCCTCGTCGGGCACACCAAGAATGGCAACTTGAAAATTTTGCTTCTCTAAATGGATTGAATTACTGGTTAAAAAAGTTACATGTTTAGATATGAAGGAACTATCAACAAGGTTGTTATCGGTAAAATTTAAAAAGTCGGTTAGTTCCATAAGGTAATTATATAAAGGTATTAGCTTTTTTTCTTGCCCTTAAATCCCTTGGCGCCACGGGCAGGTTTCGATTTCGAAGTACCATCTTTAATTATATCCATACATTCCTTAAAGGTAAGCGTTTCGGCATCTTTAGCTTTGGGAATCTTGTAATTGTCCTTTTTATAGGCAATGTAAGGACCCCACCGACCGTTAAGAACATGAACATCGGCATCTTCAGTAAATTTTTTAATTACCTTGTTTAAATGTTCCTGACGTTTAATAATTATTATTTCGGTAGCACGATCGATGTTCACTGTAAGTGGGTTATCTTCAGATATTTTAATGGAGTAAAATTTACTGTCGTGCTTAAGGTATGGACCAAACCTGCCAACGCCTGCGGAAACGTCTTTAGCCTCGAAAGTGCCGATAACTCTAGGAAGTTTAAATAAATCCAACACTTCTTCGAAGGTAATGGTATCGATGGATTGACCTTTTAGGAGCCCCGCGAATTTAGGCTTTTCTTCGTCGGAAACTAATCCTATTTGCGCCATAGGACCGAATCGACCAATTTTTACCAAGATAGGTTTGCCCGAAGCGGGGTCGGTACCAAGAACGCGCTCCCCAACGCTACGCTCAGAAGTTTCGGTGGTTATGCCAACTTTTTCGTGAAATGGGACATAAAATTTACCTATCATTTTTGTCCACCCCATATTTCCGGCTGCTATTTCGTCGAATTCCTTTTCTACATTGGCGGTGAAGCTATAATCTAAAATGTTTTTAAAGTGAAGAACCAAGAAGTCGTTAACAATCATACCAATATCGCTGGGAAAAAGCTTATACTTCTCGGCACCAGTTAATTCCTTCAGAATTTTTTCGGTAACGGCAAGATTTTGAAGTGTTATTTCCTGAAACTCGCGTGTAACGCCCTCTCTATCTTCCTTAACTACATATCCACGCACTTGAATGGTCGAAATTGTGGGTGCATATGTGGAAGGACGACCTATACCTAATTCCTCCAGCTTTTTTACCAAACTGGCTTCGGTATATCGTGGTAGATGATGTGTAAAGCGCTCAGTAGCTTTAATATAATTAAGGTCGAGAATTTGATTTACCTTAAGAGGAGGAAGAAGTCGCTCGGTACTTTCCTCGTTTTCATCGTCGGTCGATTCGATATAAACTTTCAGAAAGCCATCGAATTTCATTACTTCGCCAGTAGCTACAAATTTTTCGGGCGTAGTAGATATTGCTATGGTAACGGTGGTTTTTTCGAGAGCGGCATCGCTCATCTGCGATGCAATTGTGCGCTTCCAGATAAGGTCGTATAAGCGGCATTCCTGCGTAGAACCTTCTATTGATGGGTTATCGAGGTACGTTGGGCGTATTGCCTCGTGTGCTTCCTGCGCTCCTTTCGACTTGGTTTTGTAAACTCGTGGATAAGAGTATTTGGCACCAAACTCTTTAGTAATTACGTCTTTAGCTGCCGAAATAGCTGTTTCCGATAAATTTACCGAATCGGTACGCATATAGGTTATTTTACCTGCTTCGTAAAGCTTTTGCGCAATAGCCATGGTTTGCGAAACTGAAAAGCTCAGTTTACGGCTGGCTTCCTGCTGAAGTGTGGAAGTGGTAAAAGGTGCCGACGGCGATTTTTTTGTTGGCTTGGTAACAATATCGGTTATTTTGAATTGCGCGCCCTTACATTTATTCAGAAAATCGATGGTGGCGTTGCGGTCGGGAAATTTATTTTCGAGTTCGGAAAATAACGAACCTTGTTTCTGCTCGGTAAAGAAATTGGCGTTTACACGAAAAGCCGACGTACTTTTAAACGATTGTATTTCGCGCTCGCGCTCCACTATTAGGCGAACAGCCACCGATTGAACACGACCTGCCGATAACGAAGGTTTAACCTTTTTCCAAAGGATAGGCGAAATTTCGAAACCAACCAACCGATCGAGTACTCGCCTAGCCTGCTGTGCGTTAACGAGATTAAAATCGATAAACCGCGGATTTTTAATTGCATTTAAAATCGCATCCTTAGTAATTTCGTGAAAAACAATACGTTTTGTATTATTTTCTTTCAAACCTAAAACTTCGTATAAATGCCACGAAATAGCTTCTCCTTCGCGGTCTTCATCGGAGGCGAGCCACACAGTTTTTGCTTCTTTGGCAAACTTTTTTAATTCGGCTACAACTTTCTTTTTATCCTCAGGAACAATGTATTGAGGCGCATAGTCGTTTTTTACGTCTATACCCAAATTCTTTTTGTCCAAATCGCGGATGTGACCGAAACTCGACTTCACCAAATAGTTTTTCCCCAAAAACTTCTCAATAGTAGAGGCTTTAGCAGGAGATTCGACAATTACCAGATTTTCAACCATAACATTTTGACTCCATATTTAAAAAACACCGCAAAGTAAAAAAAATACGTGGCTAATCTCAAAATTTTAAATTAAATATTATTTGTTAAATTTACCGCTCAATCATAACCAATCCATGGCAAACCTAAGCGACAAGCAGATTAAGTACCTTAAATATTTTTGGATAATTTTTTTAAGTCCTATTTTTTTATTCGCAATAATCATTTTGCTTATCTCGATGGGGTGGGTAGGATTTATGCCTTCGTTCGAAGATTTGGAAAATCCGAACCGTAATTTAGCATCGGAAATATATTCGGACGATGGAAAGGTACTTAGTACATATTATTTGGATGAAAACCGTAATGCGATTGAATATCAGGACATTTCGCCATTGGTAGTGCAAGCGTTAATTGCCCGTGAGGATCATCGTTTCAGGGAGCATTCGGGCATTGATAGCTGGGGTTTACTAAGGGTTATCTCGAAAACCATATTATTAGGGAATAAGAGCCAGGGCGGTGGTAGCACAATTACGCAGCAATTGGCTAAAAACTTATATACTCGGCAAAGCAAATACAATACCGATACTGTTGAAAGCAAATTTGGTTTTTTCAACAAAATATCGCTTTCTGTTACAAAATTTAAGGAATGGGTTATAGCAATAAAGTTGGAGCGCAATTACTCGAAGGAAGAAATTATTACAATGTACTTAAACACAGTTCCTTTTGGTGGCGAGGATTACGGCTTAAAAATAGCGTCGCGCACGTATTATAATAAATCGCCCGACTCGCTAAAAATTGAGGAAGCAGCCATGTTAGTAGGTATGCTAAAGGCAACCACAAAATATAACCCAAAACGCAACCCCGAGCGGGCATTTATTCGCCGAAACAGCGTTTTAGATAAAATGTGCGAACACAATTATATTTCGAAGGCACAATACGATTCGCTTTCGAGCATTCCTATCGAAAAAACGCTAAACTTCCAAAGCCAAGCGCAGGATGCTGGGGTGGCTCCATATTTGAGGGAATATATAAGGTTGTTAATGACCAAAAAGAAACCAGAGCGTAACGATTATAACGTATTTAAAACATATCAGGACGATTCGCTACGATGGATGGAAGACCCTATTTACGGATGGTGTAACAAAAATATAAAACCCGACGGCACACCATATAATTTGTATAAGGATGGTTTAAAAATACATACCACTATTAACTGGCGAATGCAGATTTATGCAGAGAAGTCGGTTACCGAGCATCTTTCAAAAACCGTACAGCCAGCTTTTTATCTCGAAAAGAAAGGCAAAAAGAAGGCTCCGTACTCAAACGACCGCAACGAAACCGAAATTTTAAAATGGATGACCAACGCCATGAAGCAAACAGGGCGATACAAAAATTTGCGAAACGCAGGTTTGACTGATAAGGAGATACTGAAAAACTTTAAGACTAAAACCGATATGCGAGTTTTCTCTTATAAAGGAGAGCTCGACACGATTATGACCCCTTGGGATTCGATAAAATACTACAAATTTTTCCTTAGGGCAAGCTTTTTGGCAGTAGATCCGCACACGGGATATATAAAGGCTTGGGTGGGCGGTCCCGATTTTAGATACTTTAAATATAATGGAGTAATGCAGCGTAGGCAGGTAGGATCGACCATTAAGCCGTTTTTATATACTTTGGCAATGCAGGAGGGTAAGCGCCCATGCGATCCAATATTAAACGCACGCGTAACCATTGAACAGCCAGAGCTGGATACCGTTTGGAGCCCAAAAAACTCCGACGAAGGTAAATACGATGGTAAGGAAGTAACGATGAAATTTGCAATGTCGAATTCATTAAACTATGCATCGGCACGGTTGATGAAGCTATATAAACCACAACCCATGATAGACATTATTAGGAAGATGGGAGTTAAAAGCGACATTATGGCTGTGCCTTCAATTTGCCTAGGAACACCCGAACTTACACTAAGCGAATTAGTTGGCGCATACACCACATTTCCGAATAAAGGAGTGTACACACAACCAATATTTATTTCGCGCATTGAGGATAAGAACGGTAATTTGCTAACTACTATTAAACCTCAGCAAAACGAAGCCATTAGCGAGGTAACTGCATATACAATGGTAAAAATGCTACAGCAGGTTGTTCTGGGTGGTACAGGAGCAAGGTTGCGGTATAAGTTTAACTTAATGAACGAAATGGGCGGAAAAACAGGTACTACCGATAATCACTCCGACGGATGGTTTGTAGGAATTACGCCCGATTTGGTTGCTGGTGCATGGGTTGGAGGTGAAGAGCCTACAATACATTTCGATAGGATGAAAAGTGGCGAGGGTGCAGCATTGGCCTTACCAATATTTGGTTTGTTTATGCAAAAAGTATATGCCGATCCTAAAATTAACCTTACCACTGGGCCGTTTAAAGAGCCGGAAGGGTTTAATGTAAGTTTCGACTGTTCGATGATTGATGTGGATGAGGCAATAAGCAAGGAAAATTTGGAAGATTCGTTTTGACGGAATTGATTTTTGCTTGCAAACACTATTTAGTACCCGTCCATAAAGTAAAAATTGCAACAGATTCACAGATTGTAATATTTTCAACTATTTGATAATATGCTAATATGTGGCAAGTTTTTTTAATCATTAAAAAATATTCCGAAATTACGGATTGACACTATTTGATTTATAAAACTATTGCTTTAAAACATTTTACAAGGGAAACTGAGGAGGAATAGGCTCAAATATTACAATACATACTTCTCAATCCTTTCGGCTGCCAGTTTCGAACTTATAATTGCCATTGGTAAACCAGCCCCAGGAATAGTTGAAGCACCTACGTAAAATACATTTTTAAACTTTTCGTCGAAATTAGCAGGGCGAAAAGCTCCTATCTGATTCATACTGTGCGATAAGCCCAAGCCACTTCCACGATGTAGATTAAACTGGTTCTGCCAATCAATTGGTGTATAAACGGTTCGCGATATTATTTCGGGTGCAATGTCTTTATCTATTCGTTTCGAGAAATCGGCAATAATGCTATCTACAATCGCATCTTTATCGTCCCAATTTGGTTTATGCAACAGATTAGGAACGGGGCACACAAAAAACAAACTCTCGCAACCTTCGGGGGCACACTCTTGGTTGTATTTCGACAATACATTTACGTAATAATAAGGCTTTTGCAGCGTGTCGGGGTTCTGTAAAATGTTATTGGCGTACTCTTCGTAGTTCGAACCCAAATAATAGTTGTGATGATTTACCTGTGGAAGCTTAGTTTTTAAACCTATATAAAATGTTAGGTAACCCATTGTCCAATTCATTTTGTCGAGCTTTTCCAACGAATATTTTTCGCGTTTAAAAACCTTGCTTCTAAAAACGGCTGCGTCGGCATTTACCAAAATAACGTCCGAACTCCATTTGTTTCCTTTCGTATCAATAAGGTATTCAAGCGTTTTGCCATTGCCAACAAAATCAACTACTTCGGTATTGTATGTAATTTTTACATTCTCCTTTTTCAATTCATCTACAATTCCTTCAACAATTTTATACATGCCGCCTTCCACATTGTAATAGCCGTCGTGCTTAAATTCGGTGTACGAAAGCAAGGTGTATATTGCCATTGTATCGAACGGGGTGCGACCTAAGAAAAACGCCACTAGCGAAACAATTTGCTGCGCCTCTTTTGAGGTGAAGTTGCGTTTAACCTCTTGCCAAAAACTGCGGAAAAGCACTGGAATATGCGTTGAATTTACGCGCATTAATGTAATAACGTACGAAAACACCGAGTCGAAATTGTTTTTTATAACCAAATCAACAGTATCGTGAAACAGAGCGCCCGATTTAGCAAGATATTTGGTCATGCGCTCTTCAAAATCGGGCTCAACATCTTTAAACTGAGCAGCCAACTTTTTAATATCCTTATATAGAAAGAATGTTTTAGGATTATCGCTAAAATTGACGGTGTATAATGGGTCGAGTTCAATGTATTTAAAAGGCAGCTCTATGTTGCAATCTCTGGCAAACTCCTTAAATTCGAACGACATACTAAAAAAGCTAGGGCCTGTATCGAACGTAAAACCATCTTTTTTAAGTTGATTTAGCCTTCCACCTGCCTGAGCATTTTTTTCAATAAGTTCAACTTTATACTCTTTTTTTGCCAATCGTAAAGCGGTAGCTAAACCACCAAGACCGGCGCCCACAATTAATACATTTTTTTGCATGCTTGTTATTTTATTTTCTGAAGTAAATTAGGATACAATTCGTTTTTAACCCATAAAAAATTGGGTTCTATTTTAAGCGTTTTTGCATAATACACTTTTGCATTTTCGTACTCACCTATTTCGGTGTATGCCTTGGCAATCATTGATAATAAGCTTAAATAATTCCAATCGTTTTTAATTTTTTCGGGATTTTTCGCCATTAAACTTTCGGCACGTTTATAATATTCCAAAGCTACCTTTTTTGAACCTCCAAAAACCGGTGGCGTATAAAATTGAGAATTAGCGTATTGAATGTAACCATACGGATTGTTGGCATCTTGCTTTATTGCCAGTTTGGCACACTCAACGCTTTTAGGACCAATAAATGGAGCTTTTAGTTTGTTAAGACCAATTCTATAACCATAAAAAGCTGATTTGTAAGAATTTATTAGCGAAATATTATTGCTGGATTTTTCAAGAATTAGTATATTAATATCGCCTTGTTCAATATAACTTTCGGCAATATCATTTTTATCATTGCCAATACACCAAGCAATGTAACCAAATTGATAGTTAAGTAATTCCAATCGTAAATCTGAACTTTTGGGTTTCTGTAAGTTCATTTCATCTATTGTTTTTTTCCACAAATTCATATTATTGCTAATATAAGCATTGTAAATATCAGTCTTATACGATGCTTTAATGCCGTTAAAAACAAAAAACATTAATATCAATGTTATGAAATATTTCGACCTTTCCATTGGTGTTGGTTTTTTAATTTGTTTGTAAATGCTTTATAGATAAACAACCCTAACGACAATTGTTGCGGAATAATTAAAATTAAATTGGCAAGTACATTTTGTTTACTAGCTATTGAAACCAATGTTCTGGTAATTAGCACTATACTAAAATATAGTATTAAAATCTTCAAATCATATAAAAAAACTAAAAAACCCAAACATGTTATTAACCAAAATATTAAAGCTACCGAAAACGAATTCCCGAAAAAGATAACGACATTCTTCGAAAAACCGTTCACGGCTTCGTTAAAGCAATTGTACATGCGGCATTCTATTGTATAATTGCCGAGCAAACAAGCAATTGGAATATTGTTTTGCTTATAATATCGTGCAATTTCGATATCTTCAACCTTGTTATTTTTGAATTTTTCATGAGGCAAAGTCTCGAAGTATTTTGTTTTAATGAACAACATAAACTGCCCATTTGCCGCAGCCAACGATGCAAATTTAGATTTAAAAACAAGCACCAAAGGCAAAAGAGTCAATAAAATGTAATTCATATTTGGCACGGTTAATAGTTCGCCAAGGCTTAGCATCTTCTGTTTCGGGAAAATAGAAAGCAAACCCAATTTATGTTTCTCGGCAATGGCAATAGTATTTTTAATAATTCCACCTTTTACGCGAACATCGGCATCAAGGAACAGCAAATAGTCGCCTTTGGCATGCATGGCCAAACTGTTACAAGCAAAGTTTTTACCCAGCCAGCCATTGGGCAAACCATCAGAATTTATTAGCTGTATTCGCTTATCGGTTTTAGCAATGTTACTTACTATTTCTTCGGTTTTATCGGACGATAGGTCGTTAAATACAATAACATCAATGTTTTGATAGTCCTGATTTTGCAAATCGTGCAATAAATTGGCAATGTTTTTTTCTTCGTTGCGAGCAGGTATTAAAATTGACACCAATCCGTTGAAATTACTGCCGCTTGGCTTAAGTTTCGGAACAAACAACACATTAGTCAATGCTACAGCAAGCTGAATAATAGAGAATGCTAATATAAAATATGCTAGATATATCATTTTACTTAGTATTCATTTGTTTTTCAGCCGATTGAGCATAGAACAAATTATAATTTTCCTCAATCGATTTCATATCGAAACCTCCATTGGCGTATTCCTGAATATGCATATAAATGCCTGGTTTACGGTTAGAAAAATAATCAATCAGATTCGCAAGAAATACCACCTGAACGGAGTTTTCCTTGTTTTTGAGGATACGTTCCAAACCATTTTCAAACTTAATATTTTGATTGTGAATACTTTGGATTTCGCCCTGAGGAAAAACCAACACCATATTTTTATTATCGGAGAGCAATTCCGAACTATATTTTAAGGTTTCGATAATACTTTTCGATTTTTTGCAAACCGAGAAACCACCTGTATAGTTGAAAAACCAATACTTACGGAGTTGCTCCTCAAGCATCATAAAATGATATTTACGATGCAACACATTCAAATTTATATACATAGCCCAAAAACCATCCCACCAACTTATATGGTTAGAAATAAGCAAAATAGGTAGCTCTTTTTCTTTAAGTTCACCAATAATTTTTACTGTGCCAAAATGCGGCTTAATTATAAAACCAGCATACCACTTAAAGAATGGATAAATAAAGAAATTATGTTGTGCCTTTAAAATCATACAATTAGCTTAAACCAAATGAATAATGAAAGAAAAAATATAAACTGGCATGCTAAAATTAATACAGCTAATTTATTCTCAATTTTAACTTTCAATACTTTAAGCATGGAGTGGAATAATACCGCCAAAGCAAACCAAGCTAGGTAGTTTTGGAGCGGTATAGTTTCGTTTTTCCAATGCCACATATCGAGCTTCGGAGCCATCTGTTCCAAAACAATATCGTACAATAACATTATAGATGAGGCGAATATAATTTTTACAACCGCCGGAAATTTAAATTTCTCAACAACCGCCGATGTTGTATAAACTAAAAAGAGCCAATTAATTCCAATAATCAAAGGCGTTTGAAACAATTTTACACCTAAACCATCGCCATATTCGTAGTACCCAAAAACTTTCCCTGTATTTACTCCAACGGCTTCAATTGAAAAAGCCAAAATATAGATTGATAAAAAGCACATAACTGTTTCCCAGTCAGTTTTGCTCTCGTTAAAAAAAGCCAGCATTACAAAACTTAAAATAAGTGCAAACGGAATGAGTTTTAAAAACAACGGAAAAGTACATGGCAAAAGCATTCCAACAATTCCAACGGTGTAAAAAACAATAATAAATATGCTTATTGTCTTTTGCAAACTCTTAACTGACATGTAATTACTAAACCTATTTAATACCATAACTCAAAACTTTCAGTTTATTTCGTAAAAGTAAATTGAACAAAATTAGGCTAAACGCATATCCAAAATCCTCAATAGGAATTGTTAGAAACCTAATTCCCAAGTTTTCAGAATTATTATACCAAACAATTGGTTCGGCAATAAAACTACCCGTTAAAATAGCGTTTACAATTAAAAAGGGTATAAGTATTACAAGAAATGTGCAGTAAAAACTACTGATAACATTCGTTTTGTCAGAAAATGATAGCAAAAGAACAACAATAACCAGCGAGAAAATATAGGAAGTATAGGCTTTTTCGAAATTGAATACTACTAATAGCAATGAAATTAGAATTAAACTTACTGATACAAATTTTGCCAATTTATTGGCTAACTGAATCTTACTAAAATATAAAACTATAGAATCGTGCAAAAATATACTTGCATAAGGAATAACAATAAAAAACAGCCATTCCTCAAGCGGTAATTGATACAGCATAATAGATGAATGATAACGAGGATTAAAGCCCCATACACCCAGTTTTGTGAAATAAATATCGAAAGCAATATAAAATAAAGCAATTATTAATATTGAAGGCATAAGGTATTTCCATTGCTTATAGAACTTGAGCGTCTTGTC
>JANYAP010000052.1 GCA_025361285.1 Bacteroidales bacterium
TATTTTATTACAAAGCCTTAATTAGATTTACATTTGTTTGAAATTTCCCAAATCGTCGAGAGAGAAGTTTGCAATATATTCGAAATGTGCTTTATTTACCGCACGCGACCATTTAGTAAATACTTCGGTCGATTTGCGGAACGATTCCTCGCGGTTTGTGTCGCCAACCAAAAGGTAGCACATAATAATATTTCCAGCCATTTCTACAAGGCGGCGAGCATGAAAATCGAGGTATTCGGTATCCTTCATGTCAACTACCGAGTTAACAGCCTTTTCGTATTCTTCGGTCATGCCAATAAGTGTGCGGCGGAAACCATATAGCTCGGGCTTAATTGGTTGCATTTCGTATTCGCGAATTTGCTTCAGGTAAGCGCCTGTTGTAACTCCGCGTATGGCTGCAACTACTTGTAATTGAGTGGTTCCCTCGTAAATCGATGTAATACGAGCATCGCGGTATATGCGTTCAACGGGGTAATCCTTCATAAAGCCCGATCCACCGTGTATTTGAATAGCATCGTAAGCCAACTGGTTGCAAAATTCGCTTGTTAAACCTTTAGCAATAGGTGTAAATATGTCGGCAACTTTATTGTAGGTTTTTAAATCGTCTTTTTCCTCGTCGGTAAGTTTTCGTTTTGATGAAATATGTGTTAACGACTTATAAACATCAACAAAGCGAGCTGTTTCGTATAGTAATGTTCGTGAGGCATCGAGCTTTGCTTTCATAACAGCAAGCATTTCGTAAACTGCTGGAAACTCGATAATTGCTTTGCCAAATTGCTTACGTTCCTTTGCATAACTCAACGATTCGCGATAAGCTGCTTCGGAAATGCCAACTGACTGAGCTGCAATACCTAAGCGCGCTCCATTCATTAACGACATTACGTATTTAATAAGCCCTAAACGTCGCGATCCGCAAAGTTCGGCAGGTGCATTTTTAAATACAAGTTCGCAAGTTGGCGAACCTTTAATACCTAATTTATTTTCGATACGTCGAACGGTTAAACCTGGATTTTTGCGATCGTAAATAAACATCGACAAACCACGGCCATCGTTAGTGCCTTCTTCGGAACGAGCAAGAACGAGGGCTATATCGCCATCGCCATTGGTAATGAATCGTTTAACGCCATTCAAGTACCATTTACCGTCTTTTTCGTTTAGTGTAGCTTTTAACTGCACTGCCTGAAGGTCGGAACCAGCATCGGGTTCGGTTAAATCCATAGCCATTGTTTCGCCTTTCGATACGCGTGTTAAAAAGCGTTTCTTTTGATCGTCATCGGCAAACTCGTGAATGGTTTCGGCGCAATCTTGTAATCCCCAAATATTTACGAACCCCGCATCGGCACGCGATACAATATCGGCAGCCATTACATAAGGTATAATAGGGAAATTAAGACCTTCGTACTGACGTGGTAAGGTAATACCCATTAAACCTGCTTGGCAAAGCGCATCGAGGTTTTCCTGAGTTCCGCGGGCATATTTTACGTGGCCGTTAACAACTGTTGGGCCTTCGTGGTCCACCGATTCGGCATTAGGTGCAACAATGTTTCCACTAATGTCGCCAACAATTTCGAGAACTTTATCGTAGCTATCCATTGCGTCTTCGAAATCGACAGGCGCATAATCAAATTTATCTTTGTCCCCAAATCCATCTTCCTTTAACGCCACTATTTTCTTCATCAAAGGATGAGTGAAGTGAAATCTAAGGTCTTTATTATCGGTATAAAAATTAGCCATCTCCTTAAAATTATTGGGTTTTACTTTGAGTTTTTCTTGTAATATTTTATCATTCGGGGAATAATTTCCGAGATATCGCCAGTAATTACATAATCGGCAATTTTGTTAATTGGAGCATTTGCATCGGTGTTAATGGATATAACCATTGCCGACTCCTGCATTCCGGCGGTATGCTGAATTTGACCCGAAATACCACAAGCAATATATAGTTTTGGGCGAACGGTAACTCCAGTTTGTCCTATTTGGCGGTTATGATCGGCATAGCCAGCATCTACAGCGGCACGCGATGCACCAACTTCGGCGCCAAGCACTTCGGCTAGTTCGTGTAGTTTATCGAAATTTTCGCGAGAACCTACTCCGTAACCACCAGCTACTATAATAGATGAGTTTTTGATATTCACTTTCGAGGCTTCCATGTGGCGTTCAATAACCTTTATCATGAAATCGGCATCGTGAACGTATTTTTTCACTTCCAAATTTCGTAATTCGCCTTTAAATGTTGCCGATTGAATTTCTTTTTTCATAACGCCTTCGCGAACAGTAGCCATTTGAGGGCGACAATCGGGGTTGATAATGGTGGCGACGATGTTTCCGCCAAAAGCGGGACGTATTTGATATAGAAGGTTTTCGTAAACTTTACCCTCCTTTTTATCTTCGTGGCTACCAATTTCCAAACTTGTACAATCGGCTGTAAGCCCACTATGCAATGCCGACGAAACGCGTGGACCAAGGTCGCGACCGATACTGGTTGCTCCCATTAGCGCAATTTGTGGCTTTTCTTCCTGAAAAAGTTTAACAGTTATAGCTGTGTGAGGATGAGTGGTATATGGAAATAATCGTTCGTCGTCGGCTACATTAATGCGATCAACCCCATAAGGGAATATTTGGCTTTCGATACTGGCAAGATTGGATCCGATAACCAAAGCTTCGAGTTTACATTTTAGCTGATTTGCAAGCTTACGACCTTTGGTAAGCAGTTCGAGGCTTACATCGGCAACAACCCCATTTTCAACTTCGCAATATACATATATGTTGTTCATAAGTATTTAATATTCTTGTTGTAATGAAAAAATCTGATGACTAAGAGTTTACGTTCGAGATACCGAAAAAACTCTTATCTCCCTTTTTTATCCCAAGGTATGGTTCGAAATAAGCTCAACCATCATACTTTCGATGTCTTCGTCGTTAGCTGAAAGAACTTTCGATTCCTTAGCCTGAAAAACAACGTTTTCAATTTTTTTAACCTTGGTAGGCGAACCCGACAAACCAACTTCGGCTTCAACGGCCTTTGTATCTTTTAGGTTTAATTCTGGTATATTAAGGTAAGGGCGCTCGTTGTATAGAGCGATATAATCTTCGGATGAATTTTGGCGCTCCGACACCGACGATGCGTGTTTATATTTCATAACACGTTTAGCGTTGCGCGGACGACATTCGGGTGCAGTTCCGTTAACCGTAATTACAAGTGGGAGCGGACCTTCAACAAGTTCAACACCACGTTCGAGCCTACGTTTAACTTTTATCTTATTTTTCACTACCGATATAACATCTTCGGCATAAGTAATTTGAGGGATATTAAGTTTTTCGGCTACTTGAGGACCAACCTGTGCAGTATCGCCATCGATAGCCTGACGACCACAAACAACAAGATCGAACTCGCCAATGGTTTTTATTGCACTCGCCAATGCATACGAGGTTGCAAGGGTATCGGAGCCAGCAAAAGCGCGGTCGGTAAGCAGAAAACCACGATCGGCACCGCGATAAATACTTTCGCGAATAATTTCGGCTGCTCGGCCAGGGCCCATGGTAAGAATAGTGATTGTAGTACCTGGGTATTTGTCTTTTAAACGTAAAGCTTGTTCCAACGCGTTTAAGTCCTCGGGATTGTAAATTGCAGCTAAAGCAGCACGGTTTACAGTTCCATCGGCTTTCATGGCGTCTTTGCCAACGTTACGAGTATCGGGAACTTGTTTAGCTAAAACGATTATTCTCAGTCCATTCATTTTAGAAACTATTTTTAATTTAGGATTGGCAAATATATAATAAAAACCAATACATCAACTTGCGGAAATAAAATTATGTAAATGTTCAATTATTAGTAATAAGTAGTTAATTATGAAAGGTATAGTGTAAGTCGCAAAGTATTAGTTGACTATAACTCCGTTGTATTTTATAGGAAACAATAGAATAATGCGCTGTTTTTATATAATTTGGCATTATGAGATTTGAACATATGAAGCAATTAATTGTAACGGTACTTATTTTTTTTCTAGGAGCAAATATAAATGCTCAAAACCTAATCCCCAACGGCAATTTCGAAGAAGAAGTAATATGCATTGAGTATAACCTAAAATGTGGGCCAATGGGATGGAGGTTAGCATCGTTAGACCCGCCAAGCTACTTTAGCGAATTTAAAAAAGGCGATACAGTTGCTTCGGCACAATATACATCATTTGTGCCATTTAGCTTGGAATACATGGGTAAATACCGCGAATATCTGCAAACATCGATACTATGCCCGTTGGAAAAAGGAAGGCAATACAGCTTTAGCATGAAGTATAAAGCCGTGGAATTTGCTGTAAAGGAGATTGGTGTTTTGTTTGTTGCCAACTATATTATAACCAGCGACAACCAAATAATAACAGCTAATCCACAAATAAAATTCCGCAACGCGCATTTTTTGTTCGATGCTAAAAATACTTGGATTACGCTAAATACCACATATATAGCCAATGGTACCGAAAAGTTTTTGCTTATCGGAAACTTTCTACCACAGCTACTTACTGATTATAAAGAAATTGAATTTTCGGGTAAAGAAAAACGACGATCTACATATTATATCGACGATGTTGTGCTAAAGCCTGCCGACGATAATCATACTTGCGATTTGACTGATTATCTGACACTTATACGCAGCAACCGCTACCGACATACCAATCCAAACAGTAATTTTTTCCCGACGATGAAGCCTGAAAAGCCAATACCTTTCGATTCGGCAAGTATTACAGAAGTTATTAAATATAAGCCCATTATATTGAAAAATATTTTTTTTGATGTTGATAAATATGAACTTTTACCAGCATCGTTTCCCGAATTGGATAAGCTTATGAAACTTCTTTCCTATAATAGTGAATTAATTATCGAAATTAGAGGGCATACCGATAACACCGGTAACGAATTTCATAACGGCGAACTGTCGCATAATAGAGCCGAGGCAGTTGCTAATTATCTTAAAACGTATGGAATTGCTCAAAAAAGAATTACTGTAAAAGGCTTTGCTAGTTCACAACCTATCGAAAGCAACGAAACGCCCGCTGGAAGGCAGGAAAACAGAAGGGTAGAGTTTGTTATACAGTAGCAATTTGCCAAATCGTAAGAACTAATGCGCTATTTAATGGTATTCAATGCTTTATCAATTCGGCGCACAACCTCTTCTTTGCCTATCATTTCAGCTATTACCGGTAAATCGGGGCCAAACGATCCTCCAACCAGCGAAAGTCGTAAAGTGTTCATAATACTTCCCATATTCGCCTGCTTTTCTTCAACAAATTGGTGCACAGTATCTTTAAACGATTCGGCAGTGAATACCTCAATTTTGCGTATAACTTCTTTTATTTCCGCTATTAAAGTTGGAACTTCGTCTTTCCAGCGTTTTTTAATCACTTCACTATCATAGCTTTCGGGAGCTACAAAGAAAAACGACGCTTGTTGCCACATTTCATTAACAAAGTTAACACGCTCTTTAACAAGCGAAACCACTTTAACTATGTACTCGAAATTAACTAAAATGCCCTTTTGTGCAAGTATCTTTTCGAAATCGTACGCAAGCTCTTCATTATTATGGCGAATAAGGTACTGATGATTAAACCATTTAGCTTTGTCGAAATCGAACTTAGCGCCAGCTTTATGAACATGTTCGATAGAAAAGTACTCGGCAAGCTCGTCGATAGAAAAAATTTCCTGCTCCGTTCCCGAGTTCCAGCCTAAAAAAGCGAGCATATTAACAAATGCTTCGGGGAAATAGCCCGATTCGCGGTATCCCGACGATTGTTCGCCACTCGATGGGTCAGTCCAAAGAAGCGGAAATACTGGAAATCCGAGCCTGTCGCCATCGCGTTTGCTAAGCTTTCCCTTGCCGTCGGGTTTTAATAGTAATGGAAGATGTGCAAATTGTGGCATAGTGTTCTCCCAACCTAAATAGCGGTAAAGTAAAACATGCAACGGAAGCGATGGCAGCCATTCCTCGCCACGTATTACGTGCGAAATATCCATCAAATGATCGTCAACCACGTTCGCCAAGTGGTAGGTTGGTAAACCATCGGACTTAAACAATATCTTATCGTCTAACGTTGAAGTGTTTACCTCAATTTTTTCGCGTACTAAATCAGTAGCTTTAACTATTTCGTTTTCGGGCATTTTAATACGTATAACGAAAGGTTCACCCGCCGCAAGCTTCTGTTGTACTTCGCTGGCCGATAAGGTAAGCGAGTTTTTCATACGCAGGCGCACATGCGAACTATAACTGGTGTTGCTGGCTTTGGCTTGCTCCAGTTCTTTACGTAGTTGTTCTAGTTCGTCGGTTGTATCGAAGGCATAATATGCATTGCCCTCGTTTACAAGCTTTTCAGCATATTTGCAATATATTTCTTTGCGTTCGCTTTGGCGATAAGGCGCATGAGGTCCACCAACGCCAACACCTTCAACTGCCATAATGCCAGCCCATTTCAACGAATCGATAATATATTGTTCGGCACCTGGCACAAAACGTCCCTGATCAGTATCCTCGATACGAAGCAGAAAATCGCCTCCATGTTTTTTGGCAAACAGATAATTATATAATGCAGTGCGTACACCGCCTATATGCAATGGCCCTGTAGGGCTTGGTGCAAAACGTACTCGTACTCGTTTGTTCATGTTTTACTTTTCTGCAAAGCTAACAAATAAAGTAGTACGATAAATTTTGCGAATACTGAGTCAAGGCAAGCACATTAAACTTTTTGAAAAAAAATCCTATATATTATTGATTATCTTCTGTTACTGCTTTTTTGAAAAATAGTAACAAGACTTTGCTATAAAAATAAGTCATTCGATTTAGTGTCATTCCGACGTAGGTCGGAATCCAATACATGTAAGCTATTATTACTGGCGAACATTCGTTTGAGATCCCGACCTACGGCGGGATGACAGTACCACTAGGGATTGCCTTTGGCGAGCTAGTATATTCGGTTCCGACCTGCGTAGGAATACTTTTAAGGATTGCCTTTGTGGAGGGTTTTCCCCATCATATATTTGTGCAACTTATTTATTTACAAGTCCTAATTGTCGTTCGCCACTTCATCAATATTTTTCAAATGCAGTCGGGTATCAGTAAAAAACTCGTTGCACTTTGCCTTGTCGGCTTCTCCAAAGCCTAATTTTATTGACGCTTCGGCAAATTTATATGGTGGAATAAGCCTATAATCGGGTTTCTTACCTATAGTTCCTCGAAAAACCCATACGGGAAGAAACGAGCACGATTTAAGAACGGTTGTGTTGGTTTTTTCAATAACCAACGCAAATATCAAACCACCGTCCTTGTATCGTTCCCGTTGGTTCGAAACAAAATTGCCCAACGAAAATACTACCGGAAAATACGTTGTACTATCCCAAGCATCGTAAAGTCGTTCAATAGGCTGTATAACATGTGGATGTGAGCCAATAATGGCATTTGCACCGCATTTTCGAGCAAATTCTGCTATCGATAACTGGCTGTAATTTGAATAGCGTTCATATTCAAGACCCCAGTGAATGGTTACAACAATAAAATCAGACTTTTGAGTTTTGCATGCTTCAATATCTTTGCGAATGTTTACGGTGTCGATATAGTTCACTAAATTAGGGCTTTGCACCTTCAAACCATTCGTTCCATAAGTGTAATTGACAAATGCCACCTTAATTTTATTTTTCTCTATAAATAACGGGTTATTCTTCTGTTTATCAGCCGAATCCTTAAAAGTTCCTGTATGCGGTATATGTGCCGAATCTATAACGTCGATTGTACGTTCCAAACCTTTTTTACCTCTGTCGATACTATGGTTGTTGGCGGTAATAAGCATATCGAAACCCACATCTCGTAAGTTTTCGGCAAGTGCATCGGGACTAGAAAATTGCGGATAACCCGAATAAGGCTCTCCGGCTAAGGTTACCTCAAGGTTTACAACTGCAATATCGGCATCAGTAATATATTGCTTAACGTATTCAAATACTGGCTTATAATCGTACGTTTTTGTCGAATCGTTGTACGCTGCTGTAATTTGTGGCATGTGCCCCATCATATCTCCCGCAAAAACCATTCGCAAACGTGTGGTATCGGGGTATATAAATGGGTGGTATTGAGAATAGCTTTCGAAAAAAGTTAACAGAAAGATAATTATAACTAATGAAGGTTTTTTCATAATTGATTAATTATTACCAACTACCGCTAGCACCACCGCCACCGCCACTGCCACCACCAAAGCCGCCAAAGCTGCCTCCGCCTTCGCTAAAACTGCCAAAACCACCGCCACCGCGACCCGACATCATTGTTGACATTAGTAACCAAGCAGCTAAACCTCCACCACTCGACAAGTGCTGTGAGCCTCCCGAGCGATTTCCGAAAATAGCAATCGCTATTAACGCAACTACAATCATTGCTCCTAGCGGAAACTTCGACTTGCCACGTTTATTATTCTTCGAAAGATTGGCAGGAAATTCGCCTTTCGATAACGCGTATATTGTATTAACAGCCTCATCGATACCCTGATAATATTGTCCATTTTTAAACGCTGGAACAATAACTCTGTCGATAATTTGTTTCGAAATGGCATCGGTAATAATGGCTTCCATTCCATAACCTGTGGAAATGGCTATCTGCCCTTTTTCGTTACCTGCCTTCGGTTTTATTATAAGCAGAATGCCGTTGTCCTTACCGGCCTGACCAATACCCCATTCTTTAATAATATCGGGGCCTAACGCGTTTATGTCGTTTTCTAAGGTTTTTAAAACCAGAACAACAATTTGAACCGACGACGAATCGTTAATCAATACCAACTTGCGCTCCAAATAATTTTGCTCATTGGGTGAAAGGAAATTAGCAAAATCGTTTACCAACCGCGGTGGATTTGGCTTTGCAGGAATACCGCTGGTTTGAGCAACAACATTTGCTAAAAGTATAATAAACGCGAGCAACATAAGTGCCGACCGCTTAAACATCTTAAAATTAGTTATTTTCATGTTATGCTCCAAATGAGATTTCGTTGGAAAGTTCGTTTATATCATCGTGTGCTATCGGAAAAAAAGTCTTTAGTTTCTCTCCAATCATCAGTATTCCATCGTTTAAGCCAATGGCTATCTCACCTTTGCTAAATTTCTCTATCATCAAATCCTTTATCTGATCCCAAAAACCTTCGGGCACTTTAATATTAATACCTACATCGCCAAGAATGGCAAATTGTCTGTCGTGTACCGAAAGATAAATAAGCACCCCATTACGGAGTGCTGTTTTATGCATTTTTAGCTTTTTAAATATGTACGTGGCTCTATCCAGAACATCGGCTTTGCAGCTGCTTTCCAAATGCACTCGTATTTCGCCCGATGTGCTGTTTTCGGCCTCATTAATTGCCTTAACAATCAATGCCTGTTGATCCTTATTTATAAATTTGCTAATGTCCATATTATTAGAATTTTACCTCTGGTGCTTTTGCTGCTTCTTTGTCGGCTGCAAAATAAGGTTTTTGCTGAAATCCGAACATCGAAGCGTACATGTTTCGGGGAAAACCACGAATGTACGAATTATAATCCTGAGCAATTTCGTTAAATCGCTTGCGCTCCACGGTTATGCGGTTTTCCGAAGCTTCCAGCTGCGACTGCAATTGTGCAAAACCTTCAGTAGCACGTAATTGAGGATATTGCTCCATAGTAACTAAAAGACGTGATAACGAAGAGCTTACCTGACCTTGAGCAGCTTGAAATTTTTGCATGCTTTCTTCGGTCATTTTAGTTGGGTCAACTGTTACTTGAGTAGCTTTGGCGCGAGCTTCAATTACCTGTGTAAGAGTTTCTTTCTCGAAATTTGCTGCTCCTTTAACGGTGTTTACTAGGTTAGGAATAAGATCGAGGCGGCGTTGGTAAACGTTTTCGACCTGTGCCCAAGCCGATTTTACCGATTCGTCCTTCGATACCATCGAATTGTATGTGCTAATAGCTGGGAATACGGTTAATAACAGTATTACTATTATTACACCTACTACAATAATTGCCGTTCTCATAAATAAAAAGTTTAATTAATTGAAATTTATAAATTAATATGTCTAATTGGTTATTTCTGGCTATTTTTGCAAATATCAACGAAATAATTGAGATAGCCATGAACAAAGTTTGTACCACGAAAAATATCGGAAAAAATGTCAGAGTTTTATTATT
This sequence comes from Bacteroidales bacterium, assembly GCA_025361285.1. Classification (GTDB taxonomy): domain Bacteria; phylum Bacteroidota; class Bacteroidia; order Bacteroidales; family JAAUTT01; genus JAAUTT01. The sequence continues at coordinate 10,174 of JANYAP010000052.1, forward strand.
TCTGGCAGTAATTAGCGCTTTTTTAACGTCCTGCGAATTAGATACAAACGAACCCAACGATTATCGCGATAATATTACGGGAGCATGGAAATGTATCGAAACCGATTCGAAAAGCATATCGTCTGCTTTTGAGGCCGTTATAAGTAAACATAATGCCGACACTACCAAAGTGCTGGTTGATAACTTTGCATCGCTCGGCGCTGGAATTATAGTTTATGTAGGTATGAATCAGCGTCAACTAACTATTCCCAAGCAAACAGTCGATGGGTTTGAAATATCGGGTTCTGGAATAGTTGCTACATCTTTTAATAAAATTGATTGGAATTATTACACCGATGATGGTGGTGGCAAAGAGTATTTTACGGCTGTTTATAATCGAAAATAATGCGCTAACTGATACGTAATTAGTGTCCATCCGTAAGTCGAAAATCCTGAGAGGTTTTGCATTTTATATAACCTCGGTAATTTATAATTATCAGAAAATCTACTTATTACCTGTCAGGATTAATTACGCAAATTATCAACTTTCTGGATGTACACTAATTAATATCCGCAATCAAAACCTCGCCGTTTAAAATACCATTAATCGACATAAATCAACTTTTTCTCATTTTTTATCGATTTTAATTGCTTAAAAGATATTGCAAATATGCATAATATCGCTTTAGGTATTTTCCATCCTGTAAGCAATATACAATTATCTTTATCCCTGTTGAAATACTTTAACTAAATTATATTTTATGAAACGAAAACTTTATTATCAATCGCTTTCGGCTCTGTTTTTTGGAGTAGCTTTATTTTTAGGTACCTCGTGCGAAGGACCTGTCGGACCTGCTGGGATAGATGCAAATGAATCTTGCAAACAGTGCCATAATCCAAATGTAGTTAGTCTAATTGAAAAACAGTATGAATTTTCAAAGCATTCATACGGAGAGGCTGCTTTTGATGAAGCTGGGAATACAGGTTGTACTCCATGTCATACAACAGAAGGTTTTCAATATGTTTGTAAAAATAATGTATCTGCCAGTTTTATTGCTAACCCTGATACTACCAAGCCTGGCACCTTTGTTAATGGGTATGCAACAGTAGCATCTTCAGCACTTGGTGAATTCAAATGCAATACTTGCCATATGAATTTACATACTGCTTATGACACAACAGATTTTTTTCCACTTACAACTACAGCACCGGTAGCAATGACAATGTGGGGTGGAACAAAAACAATTAATCTTACACAAGATAATAGCTTAAGTAATTTGTGTGTAAAATGCCATCAACCACGCCCATTGACAAGCCTTAAAAATGGCAATTTTATTGATTATGCTGATTTGGTTGCAAACCCAACTGATCTTGTTTTTACCGACTCAACAAAAGCAAATAAATCAAAAAATATAATTTCACCTAGTTATAGAACGCATGTACACTATGGTGGTGTTGGAGCTATTTATGCTGGTAAAGGTGGTGTTGAATTTACTGGTATCGCTTATGAAAATTCAGAACACACTACAGTTGCTTCCTGTCAGGAATGTCATATGGCCGATGTTTCAAATAGAGCTGGTGGTCACACATTTATGGTAAGAGGTACAACAGGTGCTTTAGGAAGTTCTACTACATGGAATTTCAAAGGATGTAATGTTTCTGGTTGTCACGACAAAGCACCTCTTTCGGCTACTTCGTCTAAGTTTGTAAAAACCAGAGTAGACGTTAAAACGTTGCTTGAATCACTGGCCTCAAAACTCAAGTCAAATGGAACTGAATTTTTACATAAAAATTCGGATGCTACAACAAACGCATGGGCAGGTATTACAAAAAATAATTATGACGGATATTTAGATATTTATGACCCTTCAACCAACCCAAATGGCGCATGGGGAAATCCAAATCCAAGTAGTTTTAGCAAGGATGCAAAAGATGCTAATAATGGTTTACCACAGTTTCCTTCCATAACGAAGGTGCAATTGGGAGCACTTATTAATTTCCAACTTTGTTTACGTGAATATAGTTTAGGTATTCACAATACTAAGTATTCTACTGCATTGTTAACAAATTCAATACAAGCATTAACTGACGCAAAGTTTTAACAATTTAGTGTTCTATACAAAATTAAAAATGCCGAATTAACGTTCGGCATTTTTTGTTTATTGTTACGGCAATTAAATATTGATTGTGAACCTTTTATTGCAAACGCTAAGGCTTTGTAATTAAATAAGCCATACGATTTGCTGTCATTCCGACGCAGGTTGAACCGAGTTTACGAGCTCGCCAAAGGCAATCTCTAATTCTTTTTTATTTTTATGGATTCCGACCTACGTCGGAATGACAGCATACTTTTAAGGATCGCCATTGTAGAGGGTTTTTCCGTTCATGTATATTTACGACCTATTACATTACAACGCCTTTAAGTCGGAGTTATAATCGATTATTTATATCCCGCACCCTCTAAAGGTGGGGGGATTTTTATTGGTAATATGAATCATTATCCATAAGCAAGGGTGTCGTGGGCAACTGGGAATCCGAAGGAAGCTTTCGGCAAAGTCTTGACAATAAAGAGTCTCCTCAACAAAGGTTGAATGCTATAGTGGCGTTGTCATCCCTACGTTGGTTGGAAGAGCACTACTAACTCTAACTTTTATATCTAGTTGATAACTAATTGTGTAAACAAATATTTCGCTCGTAGTTTGCGCAAACAAGCAACATGAATAATGTCATTTTGTGCAATTAAATTAGCATTTTAACTATTGTTTTTCTTTAACATCAACTATACATTTACGTATATTATATCAAATATACTTCAATAATGAAGAGCAGTTCACACTCTTAAAAACTGAGGTTTACTGATTTACTACACTAATTGCGTCATTACTAATTATTACTAACTTAACTTTCTATTACAATGAAAAAACTAATTCGAATTTCGTTTGCCGCCCTTCTACTTTTGGGGCTAGTTATTGGAAAAACATATAGTATAACTGCTCCTTCGCATTTAAAGTACTTTGGGTTTTACCTTGTTAATACCGGTATTGACGACCCCAATGATGCTGTGGCAAAAACCAACTACGACGACGAGGTTGGCTACTGGACTAATATGAACCAAACTGTAGCTTGGGGCACTACTCAAAATATTTCGGCAGATGTTACTTCGGCTAGTAACCAGTGTACAAAGCCATTTATGTCTATTGAACAATTGTTTTGGCAGCTCACTGCTAACAGCGGCGGCAGCTCGCCTAGCGGACGTACATTTGTAATGTATCCCGACTGGCAGGCGCGATGGAATACCTTCAAGTCAACTAATGCAGCTTCGTTAACACCCGAAAAAATAGGTTGTTTCTATATTTGCGACGAGCCTTTTTGGAGTGGAATTCCTAACGATCAATTAAAGGCTGTTTGCGATTTAGTAAAAGCCGATTTTCCAAATATTCCAACATTCTATATTGAAGCATATAATCAAATAAGTAATATGGTAATACCTACAACTGCAGATTGGGTAGGGTTTGATCAATATGATGTTTTTAGTCCTAATACCGATCAGGCATATAAGGATAAGTTAACAGCCCTTAAAAACAAACGTACTAATAATCAGAAAATTATAATAATTGCCGACACGCATTGGATTCCACTGTATGGATCTCAAGGCGTTACAACTACTGCAATGTCGAGTACCATTCAAAGCTATTACGATTTAGCTGCGTCTGATAACGATGTTATTGGCATTTTAGGATATGAATGGCCAGGAGGGTTTGATGGAACTGGTTCGCTTGGTGCACGAAATTTTCCCACAGAAGTGGTAAATTTACTTATTAGCATCGGACAAGCAATTAAAGCCAACTACTCGCCTTGCAGCACCACTAGTACCACACCATCGGTACCTATTGGGTTAGGGTATAGTAATCTAACGCAAACATCTTTCACCTTATCGTGGTCCGCATCTACTGCCAGTGGCGGCATTGCAGGTTACGATATTGCAAAAAATGGCGCATATTATGGTGGCTCAACAACTACTTCATTAAACATTACAGGGCTTACCTGTGGCACAACTTATAATATGACGGTTGATGCTTTTTCAGGCACAGCAGGTAATTATATCATTAGCGCCGCTAGCTCGCCCTTAAGTGTAAAAACATCAGATTGTGCTAGTGCAACTCCTTCGGTACCAACTGGTTTAGGTTATACAAACTTAACTCAAAACTCGTTTACTTTAACATGGTCTCCATCAACAGCTAGTGGAGGAATAGCAGGATATGATATTGCAAAAAATGGCGCATATTATGGTGGTTCAACAACTACTTCATTAAACATTACAGGGCTTACCTGTGGCACAACTTATAATATGACGGTTGATGCTTTTTCAGGCACAGCAGGTAATTATATCATTAGCGCCGCTAGTTCTCCCTTAAGTGTAACTACATCGGCTTGTGCAGCAACTAACATACTTCAAAACCCAGGCTTTGAAAGTGGCACAACAAACTGGTGGGGTGGAGGTTGTACCTTAACAGCTGGAACTACATATAAGTATTTAGGAACAAACGGAGTGCGAGCATCGGCAAGAACTGCTAGTTGGGGAGGTCCATTCCAAACAGTTACAAGTGGTATTAGTTCAGGTGGTTCAGGAAATTATTACACTGAAGCTTATGTAAAAATGAATTCAGGTTCGACAAGTGTTAGAACCACAATACATTATAAATACAACAATACCGACTATTGGGTTGGAACCTCAAATATTACTGTTGGAACTTCGTGGACAAAAGTATCAGGAACTTTAAATGTTAATTTTTCGGGAACATTACAACTTGCCGAATTGTATATAGAAACTAACACGGGTACAACTACATTTTATGCCGACGAGTGCTGGTTAAGTAAGGGCACCACTAAAAGTGCATTAATTGAATCCGAAATAGCCGATATTACTACGGCCGAAATTGAAATATATCCAAATCCTGCAAGTTCAAAAGTTACAATTACAAATGTTCCTGACAAGGCTATTATTGCAGCATTTACAATGGATGGCAAAATGGTATCAAAAATTAAAGCCGACAACGGTAATACCAATATCGATGTATCGGCATGGAATAAAGGGTTATACTTATTCCAAATACAATCCGAAAATGGAATGGTTGTTAAAAAGGTAATTGTTGAATAAACTTAAATAAGTTTTAGTTTCAAACGTTTATTTATATCCCTCACCCTATAAAAGGTGGGGGATATTTTTTATGTATCTTCATTATCAGTCACTTAGTTGTAAAAAATCGAATATATCGGCTTATCGATGTCCTTATTGAGATTTTTTATTACTTTGTGAGCTTAACTATATGCGAAAATGAAAGACCAACTATTTAAAGTTAAGCCCTTCCAACAGCTTATCGATGAATCGACAAACGATAGTCATGGGTTGAAAAGAGCGCTTACAGCCACTAACCTTGTTACCTTAGGAATAGGTGCAATAATTGGTGCTGGAATTTTTGTTTTAACTGGCGAAGTTGCAGCTAATTATGCTGGACCTGCAATAGTAATTTCGTTTCTCATTTCGGGGTTGGCTTGTGCATGTGCTGGGCTGTGTTACGCCGAATTAGCCTCGATGATACCCATTTCGGGTAGTGCATACACATACTCCTACGCTACTTTGGGTGAGTTTTTTGCGTGGATAATAGGTTGGGATTTGATAGTTGAGTATTTGTTTGCCGCATCAACGGTAAGTGTAGGCTGGTCGGGCTACGTAGTAAGTTTCCTAGGTAATTTTGGAGTGCATTTTCCAAAATCGCTAACTACTGCTCCAATAGTATATAACGAACTCACCAATGGTTTCGAGATGTCGCAAGGAGGTATAATTAATATACCCGCTATATTTATTGTGTTCCTTGTTACCATTTTATTGGTAGTTGGTATTAAGGAGTCGGCGCGGTTCAACAATGTAATAGTTTTTATAAAACTTGCAGTTATACTAATTTTCATTTTTGTTGGAATAGCCTACATTAATACCGACAATTGGCATCCATTTATACCTGAAAATACGGGCGCTTTTGGTTCGTTTGGGCTGAGTGGAGTATTTCGAGGAGCTGCTGTAATTTTCTTTGCCTATATAGGCTTCGATGCAGTATCCACAGCGGCGCAAGAGGCTAAAAATCCACAGCGCGATTTGCCTCGTGGTATTCTCGGTTCGCTTATCGTTTGTACAATACTATATATTTTTGTTGCTCTAATTTTAACAGGAATAGTACCTTACAACCTACTTGGAGTACCCGATCCTATTGCCGTTGGTGTTGATGCTACTGGCATTACATGGTTAGCTCCGTTAATTAAAATTGGAGCCATTGCTGGGTTAAGCTCTGTTATTTTAGTTATGTTAATGGGACAACCTCGTATCTTCTTTTCGATGGCAAAGGACGGGTTGCTGCCGTCTGTTTTCTCTAAAGTGCATGGCAAATATAAAACCCCTTATATGTCCACAATTATTGTTGGCGTAATGTCGATGGTACTTGCAGGTCTTTTTCCAATTGGAGTGCTCAGTAAGCTGGTATCGTTAGGTACATTACTTGCCTTTGCAGCAGTTTGCCTGGCTATATTGATATTACGAAAGAAGCAGCCCAATGCTGTGCGACCTTTTAAAACACCATTTTCGCCATATATTCCAATATTGGGAATAGTATCGTGCTTGGGCGTAACCGCCTTTTTAAATGCTTACGCATGGATTACAATGGGGGTATGGATGATTTTAGGCTTGATAATTTATTTTGCGTATGGCTACAAACATAGCAAATTAAGGAATACTTAAGGATTTTGAAATAGGATTAAACACCTTATTTTGAATTTGTTAACTTAGTAGAAATTCGTATTTAGTGTGTTACTTTAACAAGTCGGGAATAACGTTTTTCGATTTATTAAACCGAGGTGCAATATTAATATGCAAACCAACATTCATGGTAAATTGCTGATAATTTAGCTCTTCGGAATTTATCTTGTTTGAGTAAACAGCTTGCATGTGTACCTTACCCCATTTGTAGCCAAGCCTTAATGTAAGTGCTGGTTCAATAAAATAGTAGGTGGTATTACTTATACTCGATAAATTTTCGTCTCGAAGATCGGAATCGGAATAGCCAACGTTGTTTATATTATTAAATCCTAACTGAATAATTCGTGTCGAAAACGCAAAATCAATAAAGTCGATAGAATAACCTATGCTTGGTTGTACAAAATATCGTGTAAAATTAGCCGAATAGGTTTTATTGGTTGAACCACTAGTCCCAGTAAATATGTAACTGCTATTATATGTGTTGTTGTATGCAAATTTTCCGATTCCACCTCCAACAAAAGTTTCAAAAATAAAATCTTCGGTTAACGGTTTAAAGTATCCTATACCACCCTCAACAAGGTTTCGCGAAGTAGAGTAATCCGAACCTGAATAAGACCCCGAATTTGAAACACTAGTATTTTTAATGTAGCCATTAAGCATAAATGCAATGTTTTCGGTAGCCGAATATGCAAACTGATAATCGGAGATGCTCACCGTTGCCCGCAGTTCGTTCTTTTCCTTTAATAATGGAACATTCACCATGTTAGGAACATACATCATTTTGCAGCTCGATGCTAATAATACAACTAAAAGAAAAAAAATTACGTGGTTTTTCATGACTTATCAGCTTCGTTTTTATTAAATACTTGGTTTTCTTCAGTTTAATGAAGAAAAGGTTTTCAAAGATACAAAAAGTTACATTTCAAATGGTTGGCTGCCCCAAAAATTTGGTCGATAGCATTCGTTGCTTTCTAAATTCTGTATCCATCCGTTGAAAAACCCCAATTCGTTAAATGCGGCAACTACTTGGCTATATTCATCGGCAGTAATGGTTCGGCACAAATGCGCATGATTTTTTACTGATTCGGTAGAAAAATACTGAGACATTAGCGAGATATGGAGCTTACATGAAATTTCCTCGGCAATAAACTTCAATACTTCAACACTTTGGCTAACTAATTGTGGTAAAACTAAATGACGAACAATGATACCCGATTCGGCAATACCATCGTTGTTTACAATAAATGTAGAGCCTTTTTGTCGATACATCTCCTTAAGAGCGGCCGTAGCTGTTGCGGGATAATTGTGTGCTTGAGAGTATTGTTGTGCTATTTCGCTGTTAAGATATTTAAAATCTGTTAGATATACATCTATCAATCCTTCAAGCATTTGAAGCGTTTCAACTTTGTCGTACCCATTTGTATTGTACACTATAATTGGCTGTTTATCAGCATTGTGTAAGCCTCGAATTATAGCCAGCATTTGAGGCACATAATGCGATGGCGATACAAATCCCACAATATTTTCGGTAGTTTCTAAAACTGCACATATTCGCTTTATTAGCGAATCAAAGTCCTGCTCGGGAAGCAAACAATTGCTATTGTTTCGCGAAATTTCGTGGTTTTGGCAATAAATACACTGTAAGTTGCAATGCTCAAAAAAAATGTTGCAAATGCCTTTTGTTCCGGAAATTACAGGCTCTTCGCCCTTATGTGCGCATATTGCCGACACGCCAAACCCTGCGCCGCTGTTACAATACCCCAACGTTTCGGTAAAACGATTTACCCCGCACTCGCGTGGGCAGAGTGTACAACGCGATAAAAGTTCAATTTCCTCGGTTGTAAAGAAATGCATATTAGTCGCTCAATTTCAACACGGCTAAAAATGCACTTTGTGGCACTTCAACGTTACCAATTTGGCGCATACGTTTCTTACCTTTCTTCTGTTTTTCAAGCAGTTTGCGCTTACGCGAAATATCGCCACCGTAGCATTTAGCTGTAACATCCTTACGCACAGCTTTTATGGTTTCGCGCGCGATTATTTTAGCACCAATAGCGGCCTGTATGGCAATATCGAATTGCTGGCGCGGAATTAATTCCTGTAGTTTCTCGCATATTTTGCGGCCAAAATCGTACGCATGCTCTTTATGAATAAGCGCCGACAATGCATCTACGCTTTCGGCATTTAATAGAATATCGAGTTTTACAAGCTCAGCTTTCTGATAACCAATAAGATGATAATCAAACGAAGCATAACCCTTCGATATACTTTTTAGCTTGTCGTAGAAATCGAAAACAATTTCGGCCAACGGCATTTCGAAGGTAATTTCAACGCGGTCGGTAGTTAAAAACACCTGATTTTTAAGTACTCCACGTTTGTCGATACACAATTTCATAACCGAACCTAAATAGTCGGATGCGGTAATAATTTGCGCCTTTATGTAAGGTTCTTCTATATAGTCGATTAGGGTAATGCCAGGCAAACCCGACGGATTATGCACATCAATTTTTTCGCCTTTGTTTGTATGAACTATATACGAAACGTTTGGCATTGTGGTAATTACGTCCATGTCGAATTCCCTATCGAGGCGCTCCTGAATAATTTCCATGTGAAGTAATCCCAGAAAGCCACATCGGAAGCCAAAACCCAACGCAGCCGACGATTCGGGAACAAAAGTAAGCGAAGCGTCGTTTAACTGCAGTTTTTCGATTGATGCACGCAAATCCTCATAATCGTCGGCATCAATAGGGTATATACCTGCAAACACCATAGGTTTTACTTCTTCGAAACCTTCAATGCCCTTGTTGCAAGGGTTTTCCATGTGTGTTATGGTATCACCAACCTTTACTTCTCGGGCGGCTTTTATACCCGAAATAATATAACCAACATCGCCGCAGCCCAGCGACTTGCGAGGATCGAGTTTCATTTTCATTACGCCTATTTCGTCGGCGTTATAATCCTTTTTGGTATTGAAAAATTTAACCCAATCGCCAGTATTTAAGGTGCCATTAAGTATTTTAAAATAGGCTATAATTCCGCGGAATGAGTTAAACACCGAATCGAAGATAAGTGCTTGAAGAGGAGCGTTTGGGTCGCCTTTGGGAGCAGGAACACGCGCTATAATATTCTCGAGAATGGCATCAACACCAAGTCCAGTTCTACCTGAAGCTTCGAGTATGGAATCGCGATCGCAGCCAATTAAGTCAACAATCTGATCCTTAACTACATCGGGGTTAGCGGCAGGACTATCCATTTTGTTAAGTACCGGAATAATTTCCAAATCGTGCTCAATAGCTTGATATAGAACCGATATAGTTTGTGCCTGAATGCCTTGTGTTGCGTCAACAATTAGCAAAGCGCCCTCGCAGGCAGCAATGGAACGCGATACTTCGTACGAAAAATCGACGTGTCCCGGTGTGTCGATAAGGTTTAGAGTGTATTTTTTTCCATTCAATTCGTAGTCCATTTGAATGGCATGGCTCTTAATGGTAATGCCACGTTCGCGCTCCAAATCCATGTCGTCGAGCAACTGATCCTGAAAATCGCGAGCATTAACAGTATTAGTAGTTTGAATCAAACGATCGGCTAATGTGCTTTTACCGTGATCGATATGAGCAATAATGCAAAAATTTCTAATATGATCCATCTATTTTTTCCCTCAATATTTTGGCTGCAAAGATATTTAAATCGGTGTAATAAATACAACTTAAATTTCGATGGTGCAGCTTTCGTTTAAACACGTTTTCAATACAATGCCGCACTTAAATATATCCACTAAGG
>JANYAP010000089.1 GCA_025361285.1 Bacteroidales bacterium
AATTTTACGAAATGCTTATCAAAACAGAACAAAAGGTGACTATGATGCTTTTGTAAGTTTTACACGTATAGAAGTTGAATTGATGATGAATGAAATGACATGTTTTATCGAAGAAGTTAAGCAACTATTATACAAATAATCTATTATATAACATCAACTTATATACTTAAAATAATGAAAACCAAAGCAGTACGCATACATGGAAAAGGCGATTTAAGACTCGACGAGTTTGATTTACCTCAAATAAAAGATAACGAAATACTTGCAAAAATTATTTGCGACAGTATTTGTATGAGCAGTTATAAAGCTGCCAAACAGGGCTCCGAACATAAACGTGTACCCGACGATTTATCTGTTAACCCACCAATTATTGGTCACGAATACAGCGGCGAGATTGTAGAAGTTGGCGCAAAATGGCAACACCAGTTTAAACCCGGTATGAAATATTCCATTCAGCCTGCTTTAAATTATAAGGATGGACCTGTAGGCATTTTAAGTGCGCCGGGCTACTCGTACCCATACAACGGTGGCGATGCAACCTATGTTATTATGCCAAACGAAGTTATGGAACTTGGCTGTTTGCTACCATACAGCGGTCCTGGCTTTTACCCTGCCGCATTAGCCGAACCACTATCTTGCGTAATTGGCACTATGCACGCCAACTTCCACACAAATCCTGGGTCGTATGTTCACAATATGGAAATTGTTGATGGTGGCAATATGGCAATTCTTGCAGGCGTTGGCCCTATGGGTTTAGCAGCAATTAATTACACTATTAACCGCAAAAATCGCAAACCTGCATTATTAGTGGTTACCGATATCGACCAAGCTCGGTTGGACAGGGCTTCGCTTCTTTTTTCGCCTGAGCTAGCTGTTAAAAATGGCATTACCCTTAAATATGTTAATACCAAAAACTTAGAAAACCCAACCCAGGGATTACTCGATATTACTAATGGTAAGGGCTATAACGATGTGTTTATCTTCGCGCCAGTTCCTTCGGTAATTGAGCAAGGCGATGGTATTTTGGCTTTCGATGGTTGCCTAAACTTTTTCTCCGGACCAAACGACCCTAACTTTAAGGCTCCGCTAAACTTTTACAACGTACATTACAACTATAGCCACATTGTAGGCACCAGCGGCGGTAATACCGACGATATGAAAGAAGCCCTCAATATGATGGCCGTAGGAATGGATCCAGCAGGATTGGTAACGCATATTGGTGGGTTAGATGCTGTAGTTGAAACTACCCTTCACCTTCCCGAAATACCTGGTGGCAAGAAACTTATATACACCAATAAGAAATTTGCACTCACCGCCATCGACGACTTTGCCGAAAAAGGTAAAACAACCCCAATGTTTGTCGAACTCGACCGCTTAGTGAAGGCTAACAACGGTTTATGGAGCGTTGCCGCAGAAAAATATTTGTTGGAAAACGCACCAGAAATATAAGGGATTTTAATAATTGCCGATTACTCGCAAATATTTATTGGAAAACAAAACACACCGCCACGCAGCAGCAATGTTGCGTGGCGGTGTGTTTTAGGCGCATTTGCAAACTGGCAAAAAACACCTATTTTTGTAAAAAAAACGTTGGCAAATTATTGGCTATAGCCCTGCGCAAGATATGTCAATAAAAAATAAAAAATAAAAAATTATAAGGCTATGACTAGCAAAGCACCACATACCACCGCACCACCAACTTTCGATTCGGTTTGGTTGTTGTTTCAGGAAACTCGCGAACAGATGAAAGAGACGGATAAAAGGTTTCAGGAAACTGAAAAATTACTTTCTGCCAAATTCCAAGAAACCGACAAAAAAATAAAGGAGTTGACTAATTTGTTTACCACACAATGGGGCAAATTAGTAGAAACTTTAATAGAACCCTCGTGCTTAAAACTGTTTAAAGATAGGGGCGTAAAAATTGAGCAGAGCTTTCAAAATGTAAAGGTAACGCATGGCAAAACAGGCATGGAGTGCGACATATTGCTTGTAAATTCCACCGAACTGGTTGTTGTGGAAGTAAAAACCACTTTTAAAGCAGAAGACGCCACCGAGTTTGTTGAAAAACTTGCGAAATTTAAAACGTTTTTTCCTCTATATAAAAATTATAAGGTGTTAGGGGCAGTAGCAGCACTAAAATACGATGGGCAAAGCGACAAATTTGCATACCGCCTAGGCTTGTTCGTATTGCGTAGCACTGGCGAAGGAATAGTTAAAATACTGAATGACAAAAAGTTTGTTCCGAAAGGATTTTAAGTATACAAAGTGGTCTTGTTTCTGTAAAAATATTCAGAGCTGCTGAGGTATGAAATAGAATATCGTTCAACGAATTTGCCTAAATATGCAACCAATCCCAATGTTTGCTAAACTCGACCTCTTTGTCAACAAAGGGTTATGGAGCGTTTAAGATATTTAACTTAACATATTGTATATAACCTAGTTGCTGTTAAATATAGTTACAGTTGAATGTCTGGCACAATATTTGAAATTGCGTTAGTAAAATTATAGCCATGAAAACTATTTATGTATTCTTAGCCATTGTATCTTTGATAGTTGTCGGTTGCCGGAAGGAAGTTATAGAGCCAACAGCCGATTTTTATGTTTCGAATTCTACCGTCGAAATTTTCGAAGATATTGTTTTTTATAATCGGTCCACCCATGCAAACAAATATCAATGGGATTTTGGCGATGGTACAGTGGCCAATAGTAATAGCCCTTCTCATCAATATTTAAACTCGGGGAACTATACAGTAAAGCTTTCGGCATATAATGGCAATTTGGTTGATTATTCGTATTATTCTATAAATGTGCTTGTTCCAACAGTTCTCAATGTTGAGGTGCGCGAATATTTTAGCAACTATCTCGTGCCAAATGCAAGCATATTAATTTACCCGTCGGATAATGATTGGATTAACCAAACTAATAAAATTACCGAAATTTTTACCGACAATAACGGTATTGCCGAAATTGAAGGATTGCCACCTGGCATTTATTACCTTGACGTATGGGAAAAATACCATAACAATGTAAGACTCGGCTCAGAAGATGTTGGCTTTATTAAAACACCTTTACTTATAAGAGGTTATACTACCCTATTTACAGCGTTAGTAGATTATTATCCACCTCAATCGGCTTCAAGATTAACAAGCAAACGAAACATTGTACTTTTGAAAAGCGAAAAACGTGTTGCTCCAAACGATTTGAATAAACGAAACGCTAAGTAATTTAAATATAAAGCCTTGCTCCAATAAAGAGCTAGGCTTTTTTCATAGTCTTGTAAACAATTACTTTATCGACTATTAAAGCTTCCTTCCTTTTCTCAAAATTATCACACATTTTGCTAAACCTATCACCCACAAAACTATTATTCAAGTAATTACTGGAATTTGAATAAAAAATGCAATTCTATGTTGCTGAGTATGGAAAAAGTTTCTACTTTTGCGACCTGATTAATTTTTAACAATTAAACAAATTAAACTATGTCAAATCAGTATGAAACCGTTTTCATTATAACTCCCGTTTTGTCTGAACAGCAGATGAAGGAAGCGGTACAGAAATTTAAGGCACTCATCGTTGCTGAAGGCGGTGAACTTGTGCACGAAGAAGATTGGGGCCTGCGTAAAATGGCTTATCCCATCCAAAAAAAGTCGACAGGCTTTTACAACCTGTTAGAATTCACGGCAAAGCCCGAATTCATTGCTAAGTTGGAAACAGAATATCGTCGCGATGAGCGCATTATTCGTTTTCTAACGTTTAAAATGGATAAGCACGCTGTTGAGTATAGTAAAAAGAAAAGAGGTATTAAGAAACCTGAAAAAAAATTGGAGGAATAAACTATGAGCCAGAATCAATCGGAAATAAGATATCTTACACCGCCAACAGTAGATATTAAGAAAAAGAAGTACTGCCGGTTCAAGAAGAACAAAATTAAGTACATCGATTATAAAGATCCTGAATTCCTTAAGAAATTTCTTAACGAGCAAGGTAAAATTTTACCGCGTCGCCTTACTGGTACATCGTTAAAATATCAGAGGAAAGTTGCAACAGCCATCAAACGTGGTCGCCACTTGGCATTGCTCCCATATGTTACAGATTTGTTAAAATAATTCAGGAGGAAATCTAATGGAAATAATTTTAAAACAAGATGTTACAAGTCTAGGACAGAAGGACGATATTGTAACTGTAAAAGACGGATACGCCCGTAACTATCTAATTCCCCAAGGAATAGCTACTTCGGCAACCGTTTCGGCTAAAAAAGTTTTGGCCGAGAATACAAAACAACGTGCACATAAAGAAGCTAAGGTTAAAAACGAAGCAGCTGCACAGGCCGAAAAAATGAAAAACCTCAAACTTAAAATTGGTGCTAAAACAAGTACTACTGGCAAGATTTTTGGTTCGGTAAATACCATAATGCTAGCTGAAGCCCTTAAAGAAAAAGGCTTCGATATCGATCGTAAGAACATTATCTTCGACGAAGAGCACATAAAAGAAGTTGGTAACTATAAGGCTAAAGTGAAGCTTCACCGCGAAGTTTCTATCGAAGTTGAATTCGAAATTTTTGCCGAATAGATAAGTTCTCGCAAAGAACACTAAGTTTTACGCAAAGAGCGCAAAGGGTAATTTTAACAATTACGTTTTTGCGCTCTTTGTTATTGTATTAGCCATTTTAGCCAAAGTTAGTTACACATCCTTCATTGTTAACTGAATACGCTTGCGCGAAGCGTCAACCTCCAAAACTTTAACCTTTACATGCTGGTTTAGTTTTACAACCTCGTTAGGGTCGCTTACAAACTTGTTGGCTAGCTGCGATATATGCACTAATCCATCCTGCTTAACGCCAATATCTACAAAACACCCGAAATTAGTTATGTTTGTAACAATTCCTGGTAAAGTCATGCCCGCACGCACATCGTCAATCTTAAAAACATCCTTCGAAAATTCAAATACCTGAATGGCAGTTCGCGGATCGCGTCCGGGTTTCGAAAGCTCGTTTAGAATATCCTGCAACGTAGGTAAGCCTATATTTCCATCAACATATCGCTTTAGCTCGATCTTTTTGCGATATTCATCCTTTTTCAGAAGGTCGTCAATGGTAGCGCCAGTATCTTCGGCCATGCGTTCAATTACATGGTAACTCTCGGGATGCACTGCGCTGTTGTCGAGCGGATTTTTAGCATTAGGAATACGCAGAAAACCAGCTGCTTGCTCATACGCCTTATCGCCGAGGCGTGGTACTTTTTTCAAATCTTTTCGCGAACCGAACGGTCCATTTTCCTTTCGGTAATTAACAATATTTTGCGCCAATTGTGGTCCAAGCCCCGAAACATAGGTTAGAAGATGTTTACTGGCGGTATTTAAATTTACACCTACCTGATTTACACAACTTTCCACAATAGTGTCGAGGCTTTTCTTTAACTTAGCCTGATCCACATCGTGTTGGTATTGCCCCACACCTATCGACTTAGCATCTATTTTTACCAGCTCTGCCAACGGATCCATAAGTCGGCGCCCAATTGAAATTGCCCCACGAACGGTAACGTCGTACTCTGGAAATTCCTCGCGAGCCACTGGCGATGCCGAATAAATTGATGCGCCACTCTCGCTTACAACAAACACCTGAACAGCACGCTCAAACTGAATGCGTTGTACAAACGATTCGGTTTCCCTGCTAGCAGTGCCGTTGCCAATTGCAATAGCATCAATTTTATAGGTGCTTACCAAGGTCGAAAGCTTCTTCATGGCTAAGCTGATTTCGTTTTGTGGTGCGTGTGGATATATTGTTTCGTTATGTAGCAAATTTCCTTGAGCATCTAAACACACTAATTTACAGCCAGTTCTAAAACCTGGATCGAGTGCTAGAACAGTTTTCTGACCAAGCGGCGATGCAAGCAACAATTGGCGAAGATTGTCGGCGAATACGCGAATGGCTTCTACGTCAGCTTGTTCCTTCGAGCTGTTTTTGAATTCCGTTTCAATAGAAGGCCCTAAAAGTCGTTTGTAACAGTCAATTACTGCTTCCCTAACCTGATCGGACGATTCAAACCTTCCCTTTACGAACTGTCTTTCAAGTATTTCGTTAGCTTCATCGTCGGAAGGTTCTATGCTAATTTTCAAAAATCCTTCGTCTTCGCCACGGCGCATTGCCAGCAAGCGGTGCGACGGACAGCGCCTTAGAGGCTCCGAGAAATCAAAATAATCCTTGTATTTTGCACCTGCTTCGTCCTTGCCTTTAACCATTTTCGACGAAATAAAAGCATCCTTTCTGAATAAATGCCTAATGTTATTGCGGGCTCTAGCATCCTCATTTATCCATTCGGCAATAATATCGCGTGCCCCTTGCAAGGCATCGTCTAAAGTAGGTACATCGTCGTTTAAGTATTTCGTGGCGGCACTTTCCACGTCTTTCTCTTGTTGCCGAAAAAGAAGCTCCGCCAAAGGTTCTAAACCTTTTTCGCGAGCAATAGAAGCGCGGGTTTTTCGTTTCTGCTTATATGGCAGATAAATATCTTCCATATCGGAAAGTAAGTATGTTATTTCCAGCTTTTTACGAAGTTCGTCGGTAAGCTTACCTTGTTCATCTATCGACTTAATAATGGCTTCTCGACGTTTATCGACCTCTAACAATTTTTCGTATTGCTCCTTAATATCAAGCACTTGAACCTCATCTAAGCTTCCTGTAGCTTCTTTCCTGTACCTGCTAATAAAAGGAACCGTAGCTCCCTGATTGATAAGCTCAATAGTATTTTTTACTTGTATATTACTAATTGAAAGGTCTTTAGAAATAATTTCGATATGTTTGTCAGTCATGTTTTATAATTTTTACAATTCAAAGGTACGTTTTTTATACACCCCTGCCTGTTGATAAGTTTTTAATAAACCTCAGTTTCACTCAAAAATAGTTTGTTGCGCCAAATCATTTTCCTATTTTTGTAAAACTGTTTGTAACAAACATTGAAGTTTCCTTAAATTAACCTCGCATGCAACGGATATCCTATTACTTTTTTCGGTGCCTAGTCTATTTGTTTGCCCTTATGCCATTTTGGGTGTTATACATCGGATCGTTTAAGCTGTATGTTGTTCTTTATTATATAGTTAAATATCGTAGAGATGTTGTTTACGATAATCTAACAAAAGCCTTTCCCGAAAAAACTGCAAAGGAAATTAAAACTTCAGCAAAAATGTTTTATAAGCATTTGGCCAATATTACTTTAGAAAGTTTTAAGGGTTTTTCGATGAGTCATGCATCACTCGTAAAGCACTACAAAGTAACAAACATGGAAGTGCTCGATAACTACTGTAGCAATGGCCAAAGCGTTATACTTGTTGGTGGCCACTACGGAAATTGGGAGTGGGGT
>JANYAP010000136.1 GCA_025361285.1 Bacteroidales bacterium
AAGCACTTTAAATGAAATGTGCAAAAATCAAACCTATTTTTTAAAAAATTTTAGTATTTCTCTGTGTCTTTGCGCCTCTGTGTTTATATTTTCTGTATTTCTGTTTGAGCGCTTGTGTTCTGAATAACTCTGTGTTTTAAACCTTAATCGGCATTACTAACAGTATTGTTTACACTTAAACTCTAACAAACGACTGATTAACAACTAATGGGTCAGGAGTTCAGATATTATGGTGTATCAAAAATTCGCGTAATTACCTTCGGCTATGGGCTTTGCCGTTCGTGGTTAAACATTTTCCGTTGCGGATTTAATGTACTACAAAAAACTCGCAAAAAGCAATACGTTCAAAAACGTTACTATTGCTCCTATTGTTAACAGTATAATGGTAGTTGATAGGGTGTTAGCGTACTTGCCCATTACCTTTTTCGACGATGTAAGATATATTTGCATAAATATGGTAAACGGCAATTGTATGCTTAGCACCATTTGCGATATAATGAGCGCTTTAAATGGGTTTTGTATTAAAAAGATAATTATTAACGCCGCCACCAACGATATGGCAATTCCCACACGCGAGTGGTTGTCTTTAGCATCGTAAGGTTCCTTAAATATACCTGCAAAAATTGACCCGCCAGCCATAGCCGAGGTAATGGTTGATGCTGCTCCGGCAAAAAGTAGCGCTGTGGCGAATACAATCGACGAACTTTTACCTACCAACGGTGTTAGTAACGATTGTGCTTTTTGCAACTCGTTTACAGGCGTACTGTGCTTAAAGAAGGTAGCCGCTGCCAGCAATATCATAGCACTGTTTATTGCCCAACCGATAATCATCGAAAACAGAGTATCAACGAACTCGTAATCGAGCTGTTTTTTAATCACTTTCTCGTCCTCCAAATTCCACTGGCGGCTTTGAATTACTTCGGAATGTAAAAACAAGTTGTGAGGCATAACAACTGCTCCTAACACGCTCATAATAATCATAATAGAGCCTTGCGGTATCGATGGCGTTACCCAACTAACGCCTGCTTGCGCCCAATCGATATCCACTAGCGAAAGCTCGTATAGAAACGACAACCCAATGATTGACACAAAGCCAACAATTATTTTTTCGATAAGCCTGTACGAATTGGTAAATACCATAATGCAAACAAACACAACCATAAGTATCGAACCAGCTGGGATAGGTATCTTAAACAACATATTAAGTGCAATAGCACCGCCCAAAATTTCGGCCAACGACGTGGAAACCGATGCCATCATTGCCGTTATAAGCACTCCTTTCGAAACATAATTTGGAGTATAGCGTGTTGCGGCCTCCGAAATACACAAACCTGTTGCAATGCCCAAATGCGCCACGTTGTGTTGCAGAATGATAAGCATAATTGTCGATAATGTTACCATCCACAGCAATGTATACCCATATTCGGCACCTGCGGCTATGTTCGAAGCCCAATTTCCTGGATCGATAAAGCCAACAGTTACAAGCAGTCCTGGTCCAATATATTTAAATATTTGCAGGGCTTCCATCCGTGGCTTATGATCCTTCCGACGGAGGTCTTTAAATAAACTTTTTGGTTTTATGTTCATTTGGTTTTCGAATTAATAGTTAAAAATTAAACACAGAGAATTATTAATTGCGTTATCTATCGGTAAATTTGTGCAAAATTAACAATTGAGGCACTATTTGGTTGTGTCCAAAGCGTACTAAAACTAAATAATTTCTCGCCACTCATCCTTTAGTACTAGTCAAAAATCATCCTTTTTCCGTAAAAAAATCATCCTTTTTACTGTAACAAATCATCCTTTAACCTTTGCTATTAGGGTAACAATGGTAGTATCTTTATGCAAGAAAGCATTACAACAAAATAGCATATTTATGGACCCTTCATTAAATAAATTCCGCGATAAATTTTACGAAGAAGCGAACCAGTTGCTCGATAAGGTTGAAAACGACCTGCTGAAACTGGAAAAAATGCCCAACGAAAACGAACTTATCGAATCGGCATTTCGCGCAATGCACACAATTAAAGGCGTTAGCGGTATGTTTGGCTTCGATTTTGTATGCGAGTTTACCCATTGCATGGAAAGCGTTTTTCAACTTATTAAAGACAAGCAAATTACATTCGACAGAGAGATTTTCGATATCACATTCGCCTCGCTCGACCATGTGCGGCGACTAATTACCGACGAAAAGCTTGCCGATAAGCATAATCAGGATATGCACAGTAAACTAATACAGGACATTACAATTATTTTAGAACGCAGCAAAGCCAAATCTAACAATCCAGCTAAATCATCATCAACCGAATATGAGATAACTACACCTACAAATGCCTCTATTACAAATACTTGGCATATTATGTTGCGAACCGACGAACAGCTGTATTTTCGCGGTATAAGCCTTGTGGGTATTTTTTCGGAGCTGTCGCAACTTGGTAGCTACCAAACAGCTAAGCTCGCCTATTTAAGCGACGATAAGTCGGATACGTGGAGTATTATACTTTCATCAAACGCTCCCAAAAACGAAATAACCGACATTTTTGTATTTCTTGAAGAAAACGCAACTATTACTCAGTTGGCAAATCAAGATATTTTCGAAAACCTTGCTAATGGCATCAACGATGATGGCGAAGCAGAGCAATCGATACTCGAATATGTAGAAAGCTCTGGCAAAGCTAAGATAGCCGCTAGGGAAGAGCAGCTAAACATGCGGCTGTTTAATAAGAATGCCGCTACCGCCGAAGGTTCGAAGCCTGTTGCAAACAAACAAGCCATTAAGCGTATATCGGTCGATTCGGTAAAGCTCGACAATTTAATGTTTTTAGTTAGCGAGCTTATAACAGTCGATTCTCAACTTCTGTTGGCTACAAACAGCGCTAAATTTGCAACGATAAAGCCATTGGTGGAGAAGGTTGATGCATTATCGAAGCTATTTCGCAACAACGCTTTCGAAATACGATTAGTTCCGCTTAGCGATACCGTTCTGAGATTTCAGCGGTTAATACGCGATTTGTCGCGACAGCTTGGTAAAAAAATAGAACTTTCGACACAAGGTACCGATACTGAGTTGGATAAGAACACTATCGACCAGCTTAACGAGCCGCTTATGCATATTATTCGAAATTGTATCGATCATGGTATTGAAGAACCCGATAAACGCGCCGATGTAGGTAAGCCCGAAACTGGGATGATTAAAATAACGGCCAACCAAACCGGTAACTATGTAGTAATTACCGTTGAAGACGACGGACACGGTATAAATTGCGAAAAAGTTCGCCTAAAAGCCGTTGATAAAGGCATACTTAAAGCCACCGACACACCTACACGTCAAGAGATTTTCGACCTTATTTTTCTACCAGGTTTTTCCACTGCCGAAAGCCTTTCGGAAGTGTCGGGCCGGGGCGTAGGCATGGACGTGGTACGCAAAAAAATTATCGACCTACGAGGCGATATTACCATAGACTCAACCGAAGGCAAAGGCACTTCGTTCACCCTTAAGCTTCAGCAATCGGTGGCAATTATCGACTCACTACTATTTACCGTCGAGGACTCGTTTTTTACCGTGCCACTATCGGATATTATGATTTGCAGCCAAACGCCAGCCGAGGAAATTGCGCTACGGGCACACACTGCAACAATACCATATAACGACGAGCTAATACCGTTTGTCGATTTACGCAAAAAACTTCATATAAACGGCGCGTACAAAAACAAAATTAAGGTGGTAATAATTCGCAACAACGATCATATGGTGGCACTGCTTACCGACAAAATTGTTGGCGAACACCAAGCCGTTCTAAAGCCTTTGGGCCGCTCTTTCCGTAACCAGGAATACATTACTTCTGCCAGTCAGCTTGGCGATGGAAACCTGGCTTTTATGATCGACACTAATAAACTGTTTACTGCCAGTGAGGTAATGAAAAATTAGAAAATGTGAAAATTAGAAAATGTGAAAATTAGAAAATGTGAAAATATCCCACATCTCCTCATTTTCACATTCTCACATTTTCACATTCTCACATTCTCACATTTTCACATTCTCACATCTCCTCATTTTCACATTCTCACATCTCCTCATCTCCTCATTTCCTCATTCTCACATCTCCTCATTCTCACATTTTCACATTCTCACATCTCCTCATTTCCTCATTCTCACATTTTCACATTTTCACATTTTCACATTTTCACATTTAATATAAACACACCATGACAAGCACTTATCTTTCATTTATTGTTTGCGACGAGCTTTTTGCCGTAAACGTAGCAAAGGTACTTGAGGTATTGCAAAAGCAGCGCATTACCCACGTACCAAACGCTCCAGAGTACATTAAGGGAATAATAAATTTTCGAGGCGAAGTGGTGCCAGTATTCGAAAGCCGCACCAAGTTTAACCTACCTGCACGCCCCAACGACGATGCCTACGTAGTAATTGTTTTCGACCTATCGAAAGGAGCCGATGTGTTCCGCATTGGTACAGTGGTGGATAGGGTTAAGGACGTTATATCTATCGACGACACCGAGATAAAACCTGTGCCGCCAATGAGTAAGGACTTTAACACCGATTTCCTGCAAGGTATTTACAAGCAACAAGCCGATTTTATTATGCTGCTTAATGTGGAAAAAGTGTTTACTGGCGACGAACTTGTTGCCATTAAGGATACACACTTGCAGACAGTGGAATAAGTAATAACAAATTACAGATGTGCAAATTACAAATTAAGCGTAACGCACTCATAATTATAATAAAAATTAAAATGAAAATTATAACAAACAATTAAAAACAGACATTATGAACTTTTTTAAAAACATGAAAATTCGCACCAAGCTCCTAAGCAGCTTTGTAATTGTAGCTTTACTGGCCGGTGTTATTGGCTATTTGGGTATTACGCGTATGCATCAGATTGATGACGCCGATACCAAACTGTATGAAAAAATTACTGTTCCTTTAGCCGAAATGATTGAGGTTGCTACATCGTTCCAACGGATACGTGTAAACGTGCGCGATGCAATTTTGGCAAACAACTCAACCGACCGCAATGCAAAACTCAAACGCATTGAAGAACTCGCGGTAACATTTCGCTCAAGCAAGAAAATAATTGAAGAAACTACCATAACTGCGCAAGGTAAAGCCGATGTTGCAGAATTGAGTAAAGCGTTTGAAGAATACATTTCGGCAATACCCGACATTAAAAAACTACTCGAAGAAGGTAGCGTTGATGGCGCTTTGTTAATAATGCAAGGTCAAATGAAAGCTAACAATGACATATGCCAAAAATCATTAGACGATATACAAGCAATTAAAATAAAACTTGCCAAACAAACTTCCGACGAAAACACAGCAATGGCAAACAGTTCCACAAATTTTATGCTAATACTTATTGCTATTGTTTTGCTAGCATCTGTAACTTTGGGGTTTGTAATAGCCACTAACATTCAAAACATTATAAAATCGGTAGTTGCGCAAACCAAAGCTTTGGTTGAAGCTGCCATTGCTGGACGCCTTGCCACCCGCGCTAAACCAGAGGACACTAACGAAGAATTCCGCGAGATTATTGTAGGTATAAATCGCACCCTCGATGCCGTTATTGGGCCGTTAAACGTGGCTGCCGAGTATGTCGATCGTATTTCCAAGGGTAATATACCCGATAAAATTTCCGATACATACAATGGCGATTTCAATGAGATAAAAAATAATTTAAATGTGTGTATCGATGCTGTAAATATGCTAGTTGCCGATGCAGCCATGTTAACCAAAGCTGCAGTTGAAGGTAAGCTTGCCACCCGTGCCGATGCCAGTAAACACGAAGGTGATTTTGCGAAAATAGTTGGTGGAGTAAATAACACCCTCGATGCTGTAATTGGTCCGTTAAACGTGGCTGCCGAATATGTCGATCGTATTTCGAAAGGTAATATTCCTGAAAAAATTACAGATAACTACAATGGCGATTTTAACGAGATAAAGAGCAACCTGAATGTTTGTATTGATACAGTTAACCTCTTAGTTGCCGATGCCGGAATGCTTTCAAGAGCCGCTGTTGATGGCAAACTTGCCACCCGTGCCGATGCTGCAAAACACCAAGGCGATTTCCGTAAAATTGTTGAAGGCGTAAACAACACCCTCGATGCCGTAATTGGTCCGCTAAACGTGGCCGCCGAATACGTCGAAAACATATCGAAAGGCAATATGCCAGCGGTTATTACCGATAGTTACAATGGCGACTTTAACGCTATTAAAAACAACCTTAACAGCTTAATATTATCGTTAAACGACATAACCGAAAAGGCTAAGATTGTAGCTGGCGGCGATTTAACAGTATCGCTGGTAAAACGTTCCGAGAACGACGGCCTAATGGGCGCTCTCAACGAAATGGTTAAGTCGATATCTGGCATGATTAGCGAATTTAAAACAGCCGTAGAAAATATAGTAGGCGCCAGTATGCAAATGCAGTCGGTAGCTATGCAAATTTCGCAGGGTTCCACCGAACAGGCATCGAGCACCGAAGAGGTTTCGAGTAGCATGGAGCAAATGGCATCGAACATATCGCAAAATACCGAAAACGCTAAGCAAACCGAAAAGATTGCTATACAGGCATCGACCGATATGGCCGAGGGTAACAAATCGGTAGCAATTACTGTAGATGCGATGAAGCAGATTGCCGACAAGATTACCGTTATTGGCGATATAGCCGAGAAAACCGACCTTTTGGCCATTAACGCCGCCATTGAGGCCGCCCGTGCAGGCGAGCAAGGTAAAGGGTTTGCCGTTGTGGCCGCCGAAGTACGTAAACTTGCCGAAAACAGCCAGGCTGCAGCCAAGGAAATTAACGACCTCTCGCGTAGTAGCGTTCGTATTGCCGACGAATCGGGCAAGTTGTTGGCAAAAATTGTTCCCGATATTCAAAAAACAGCTGTATTGGTGCAGGAAATTGCCGCAGCAAGCTTAGAGCAAAACTCGGGCGCAAACCAAGTAAACGGGGCTATTATGCAGTTAAACACAGTAACACAGAAAAATGCTGCCGCCGCCGAACAAATGTCGGCAAGTGCCGAAGAGCTTTCGAGCCAGGCCGATCAGCTTAAGAGTGTGCTGTCGTTCTACAAAACAGAGCAAGATTTAGCAGGCATATCGAAAATGCGCCTTACACAGGAACACCAAATGAAAAACATGGCCACAAGCCAGGCATTCGCTAATACAATATCGGCGAAGCCAACTTCGAAAAGGATGGCTGCAGCATCTGTTAGCTCGCACGGAACCGATATAAACCTTGGTTCGGGCGGCAGTGCGGAAAGCGATGATTTTGAGAAGTATTAAATTACTCCCAAACCAATTACTCCAAACCTGACAGGTTTAACGTATTCCCAAACCTGTCAGGTTTTTAAAAATTGATTTTAAACTTAATTCATTTATTATGAACCATTTAAAGTATAACTTGTATGTAGTGGCTTTTGTTTTCGTAGCCATGTCGTGTAGTTCGGGTAAAACCGAAGCAGATAATTCGAAAAACGCCGATTCTACTGCGGTTTTGGCTAAAGCAACAATTAATTCATCGGCCGAGGCAATTGCCGAACTTAAAGCCGGAAATGTTCGATTTATTGAAAATAAACTAGTTAACACCAATTACAAAACGCAAATTGAGCAAACAAAAGCAGGACAAAAGCCTCATTCGGTAATACTATCGTGTATGGATTCGCGCGTACCTCCCGAAATTATTTTCGATCAGGGAATAGGAAACATTTTCGTTCTTAGGGTTGCCGGAAACATTGAGGACGACAACGTGTTGGGCAGCATGGAATACGCCGTTGAACACGCTGGTTCCAAGGTTATTGTAGTAATGGGGCACAATCATTGCGGCGCGGTAACTGGTGCAGTTAAAGGTATTGAGCTTGGAAATTTAACCCAGTTAGTCGATCAAATTAAGCCCGCTATAACGTCCGACCCCGCAAATCCAGCAACAATTGACGAAACGGCAAAAAATAGTATAGCAATTACTATAACCGATATTTTGCATAAAAGCACTATTATAAACGAGATGGTTGAAGAAAAGAAAATAACCATTGTTGGTGCTTTTTACGACATTGAAACTGGTGTAGTTAGTTTCCTTTGATTTTTGGTTGCTAAACTTATCAGCTTTAACTGCTCCCAAACCTGACAGGTTTTTAAAACCTGACAGGTTTTTAGCGGTATAAAAACCAGATTTTAACTACTAATCGGGCATTATTTTTATTTTTTTCTTTCCGTCGTCTAAATACAACACAAAGTCGTTAACGTACTCCAAAATGTAATTATTTTCCGAACCAACCTGCAACACAAACTTATTGTCGATATAACCAAGCGAATATTCCAAAAAGTCTTTCCCATTAATTAAAACGTTTTTGGCATCGGAAAACTGAAAAACTTGCTCATTTTCAACGTCTTTCCACGTGGAATTGCAAATCATACCCTGAATAATTTCTGCGTTCATAATGTATGGATTTATTGGTTAGTAAATTGATTTTATTTAAGTTGCACCATTGTTTACAATTGCAATGCTTAATACTCTAAAGATAACTAATTCGAATGCAGAATTCAAGTGTATGAAGATGATTTACATCAACTAAAACGATGTTCTTTGCTAAATTTGAAATTTGAATGATAGGATATTGAAATAAAAAAAGGCATGCAACCGATAAACATAATCGCTTTTGCGTTACTTTGTATTTAGTATTTTCTATTATAATTGTAGTATGTATAATTCTCCAAGCCCTAAAAATAGCCCCCGCCAAAATAAGCCAAACGTATTTAACTTACTGAAACCATATTCGTTAATGGTATCGTTTTTGGTGTTATTTTCGCTGCTTAGCAATGGCGTTAATCTTTTTATTCCAAAGCTTATTTCGCACGGCATCGACTCGTTTTCGAGTGGCGAATTTGAATACAAACCACTGCTTATCGAGTTTATGGTAGCCTCGCTACTTATATTTATTTTAACTTATGGGCAAAGCATTATTCAAACATATACATCGGAGCTGGTAGCGCGCGATTTGCGTACTCGCTTGGCCAACAAAATATCGCAACAAAGTTATTCGTACGTAATAAAAACCAACCCATCGAAGCTTTTAACAAACCTAACTTCCGACATCGATTCTATTAAAATGTTTGTGTCGCAAGCTGTTGCAACCATCTTTTCGTCGCTATTTATGATTATAGGCACTTGCGTGCTGCTAATTACCATAAATTGGAAGCTAGCGATACCAATTATTGCCGTTATACCCGTTGTTGGCGTTACTTTTTTTATTGTTCTACGCAGGGTGCGGGAGCTTTTCAAGCGAAGTCGCGAAATAGTTGATTGGCTAAACAAAGTTATAAACGAAAGCATTATGGGCTCGGCAATTATACGAGTAATTAACTCACATCAAGCCGAATATCACAAATTTTTGGCTGCCAACACCGATGCGCGAAACCTAGGCATGGCAATACTTCGGCTTTTTGCAGCACTTATTCCTATTGTTACCTTTGTGTCGAACATTGCCATGATAGTAATACTAATGCTTGGCGGGCACTTTGTAATTTCGGGAAACATGTCGCTCGGCGATTTCGCTGCCTTTAATAGTTATTTGGCTATGCTAGTTTTTCCGATTTTAATGATAGGGTTTATGAGTAACATAATAGCCCAGGCCTCCGCTTCGTACACGCGAATAAATGCCGTACTCGAAGTCGCCGAACCGTTGGAAACAGGAACAGTTAAACAACCCCTAAGCGGCAATATCGAGCTTGTAAACATTTCGCTTTCGTACGACGATAAACCCATTCTAAAAAACATATCCTTTACGGTGAAGGCACTAAGCCATGCAGCAATTATAGGGCCTACAGCTGCTGGTAAAAGCCAGTTACTAAACCTTCTCACTAATTTAATGAAACCCGATTCGGGTACTATTTTATTCGATGGACACAATATCGACAGCTTCGACAAGGAATCGTTTCACAGCCAGATAGGATTTGTGCTTCAGGACAGTGTAATTTTCAACATGAGCCTTCGCGAAAACATTGCCTTTAGCGACAAAGTAACCGACCAATCGCTCGAAAAAGCAATTGCCACCGCCGAACTTACCGATTTTATCGACTCGCTGCCAAATAAACTCGACACCATAGTCTCGGAACGAGGCACAAGCCTATCGGGCGGTCAAAAGCAACGTATTATGCTGGCGCGTGCTCTGGCAATAAATCCTAAAATTCTGCTGCTCGACGATTTTACCGCTCGCGTTGACAGAAAAACCGAAAAGAAAATACTCTGCAACCTCGAGAACAACTACCCGCACATTACCTTGCTGGCAATAACACAAAAGGTAGCGTCGATAAAGCATTTCGAACAAATTATTTTGATGATGGAAGGCGAAGTAATTGCTGCAGGCACACATAAAGAGCTACTCGAAACATCTACAGAATACGTTCAAATATACAACTCGCAACGAAGCACCAGCCATTATGAACTATAACCTAAACCTTTCCGCTAGTGCGACAGAAAAAAAGAAATCGACTTTGGCAGCACTTAAAAGGTTGCTAAATTTGATAAAGGAAGAGAAACGCACGCTAATTTTGGCCACAATTGCCATACTTATTAACGCTAGCCTTAGTTTGCTGGGGCCTTACCTTATCGGTTACACTATCGACACCTATATTCAAACGAAACAGTTTCACGGCGTAATAGTTTTTTCGGGTATTTTGCTTACCATGTACATAATAGCATTTATTACTAACTACCTGCAAATTCAGATAATGGGCGGCGTAGGGCAACGAATGCTGTTTAGCTTACGCAACGTGGTATTTAATAAGTTGCAAGAACTTCCTGTCGATTTTTTCAACCAAAATAAAGCTGGCGACCTTATTTCGCGTATCAATAACGATACCGACAAGTTAAACCAGTTTTTTTCGCAGGCGCTTATGCAATTTATTAACAGCGTATTTACCATGGTTGGTGCAGGTGTTTTTCTTATATGTATCAATCCCGAACTTGGCACTGCAGCACTTCTACCAGCATTAATTATTTGGATATTTACCAAAACTATCTCGCCGTGGGTGAAGCGCAAAAACGCCGCAAACCTAAAGAGTGTTGGTGCTTTAAGTGCCGAAATTCAGGAAAGTTTAAATAATTTTAAGGTTATAATAGCATTTAACCGTCGCGATTACTTTCGGCAGCGGTTTAACGAAGCCAATAAAGCAAACTATTCAACTTCGATAAGTGCAGGTTTGGCAAATAATATCTTCACGGCGGTGTACGGGCTTTCGGCGAACATTGGGCAGCTTATTGTGCTAGCTTTAGGCATTTATCTTATTACTACTGGCAAATTTAGCATCGGTTTATTAATTGGTTTTCTGGCTTATGTAAATAGCTTTTATCACCCACTACGCCATTTGGCAGGCTTATGGGCTAGTTTTCAGGTGGCAATGGCAGGGTGGGATCGTATTTCGCAAATACTTTCGTTAAACACCAACCTTATTGTAGTTCCCAACAAATGCTCGGAACCAACGTCGTCGTATCTTTCTTTTCGCAATGTATCGTTCACATATCCAAACGGTAAAGAAGTTCTTCACCGAGTTAGTTTCGATTTAGAACGAGGAAAAACGTACGCCTTTGTAGGGCCAACCGGTGGCGGAAAAACCACTACAGCATCGCTCATTGCAAGGTTATACGATGCCACTAAGGGCTCGGTATTGCTCGACGGACAAGATATACAATCGTTTACGCCCGAGGAACGAACTCGCAAAATTGGCTTTATACTTCAGGAGCCTTTTCTTTTTTCGGGTACCGTACGCGAAAATATTATGTATGGAAACGCCGAATATGCAAACTTGCCCGAAGATAAGCTTACACAGCTTATAAACGAATCGGGACTTGAAATTCTACTTAGCCGTTTCGATGCAGGACTCGACACACAAGTACAAACCACTGGCGATGGCATAAGCTTAGGTCAGAAACAGCTCATAGCCTTTATGCGAGCCGTATTACGCAAACCCGAGCTTCTAATCCTCGACGAAGCATCGGCCAATATCGACACAATTACCGAGCAATTACTCGATAGCATTCTTCAAAAACTGCCTGCCACCACTACCCGCGTTATAATAGCGCACCGGCTAAACACTATCGAAAACGCCGACGAAATATTTTTCGTAAACACAGGCACTATCATCCGCGCTGGTTCGTTAAACGATGCAGTAAACCTATTGCTACACGGCAAAAGAGATAGCTAACAACAGCTTTGCGAATATAATAATACAAAATAAATTATACATTTTGTATAATACATTTTGTATTATGCAAAATGTATTATATATTTGCGGCATGAAAGAATACGACAACCCATTTCACTTAAAGGGCTACTATGGCCCCGATACGTTTTGCGATCGCAAAAACGAAACTCGACTTTTGTCGGAAAACATGCAAAATAGCCGCAATACTTTGTTGCTTTCGGTACGACGAATGGGTAAAACAGGCTTAATTTTACATACATTTAACTACATAAATGAGCAACATGTTACACCATGTTTATATGTCGATTTATTTTCGACACAAGATTTACAAGCATTTATAAACCAATTTGCTGGAACATTATTAGCAACATTTCCCGAAAAAAATAGCATAGGAAAAAAAATAGCGCAATGGATTAAAAGTATGCGCCCCGTAATTACCTACGATTCGTTAACTGGTTTGCCCGAAGTAAGTATCGACTTTAGCACCCATCGCCAAGCCGAAAGTTCGCTAACCAACATTTTTAGTTTTCTAGAGCAATTGGAACAGCCTATTGTGGTAGCCTTCGACGAGTTTCAGCAAATACGGCAATACCCCGAAAAAAACATGGAGGCATTGTTACGCACACATATACAACATCTTAAAAATGTACGGTTTATATTTAGCGGAAGTAACAAGCACATTATGAACGATATGTATAACGATAGCCAACATCCATTTTTTGCAAGTACTACACCTATAATACTTTCCGAAATTAGCAACGAAGTGTATTCGGCGTTTATCGACGAAAAATTCGGCAATCATAACCGCACCATTACCACCGATGCCGTGCAATTTATTTTGGAATGGACACGAACTCACACCTATTATACACAGGCAGTTTGCAACCATGTTTATGCTACCGAAAAACGAAAAATCACTAAGCCTATTGTTCAGCAATGTTGCCACGATATTCTTATGGTACACGAACCAATTTTTTATCAATACCGGCAAATGCTTACGCACATACAATGGGCGTTATTAAAAGCAATAGCTATTGAAGGCGAAGTTAGCCAACCACATGCAAAAGAATTTCTGAAAAAGCATCCGGTAGGAACCTCTGCTAATGTTCAGCGGGCTTTAGAGGCATTATTAAAAAACGAAATGATTTATTGCGACGAGCTGGAGAAGGGCGTTCGTTACCGCGTTTACAACGTGTTTTTATCGCGTTGGCTCGAGAGGAAGCAGTAATAGTTACCCAAAGCCATTTCACCCATTTATCTGCAAAAATTGTCCCTTCGCCGAAATAGAATCCCAAAGTGCAATAAAATCGTATGCCAATATTATACAGATAATACAGAAATTATGTGCCATTATTAAACAAATGATATTATATTTGTTTGATAAATAGCACTATAGAATGTTTAATAGAAATTACATAACACAATTAGCCATACGCATTTAAATTTCCATTTTTTCAAGAATTAAAAGTAACTAAGGACAAAGCTTAAATGCTTAAAATTTAAGACTTACGTAGGGGTTTTTAATTTTCTTGTTACTTTTTTCGAAAAAAAGTAACAAGAAAAAAAATATGAGCAATATGCAACTTCAAAATATAGATGCGTTTGCCCTAGCCGCTTTATTTAATCGATAAAATGCCGTTTTATTTAAATTTGCTAATAGGCGAATAATCCTAAATTAGTATCAGATTCGTTTCGTCGAGTTTACTCCAAGCTACCAAAGTGTCGAAATTCAATCCTAACCCATTTCGCCCATTTATCGGCAAAAACCGCCCCTTCGCCGAAAAAGTAATTACTATATTTATCAACAGTAATACATTTGTTGCACAATTTTACATAACGTATCCGAAACAAAAAATTTAACAATACATCGGAAACTTTTTACTTAAAAATTGTTTCCGATGTAATTTTTGTTTATTTTTGCGCCATGATTTGCGATGAACTAAAAAATATATTAGCACGGGTGCGATGCCTCTACCAAAAGTACGGCATTAAAAGCATTACTATGGACGATGTTTCGCGTGAGCTGGGAATATCGAAAAAAACACTATACCAACACGTTAAAGATAAAACCGAACTAGTTGAGGGTGTTGTTGATATGGAAATTGAACGACATACAGAAATTTTTGGGAAAATATTTAATAACCAGTACAATGCGATAGAAGAACTTTTCGAGGTTCAAAAAGTTAATAATCAAATGATTAAAGACCATAACCCATCACAAATGTACGACCTTAAAAAATATTACCCCGAGCAGTTCGAAAAAGTGGTGAAAGCTCGTCGTAACGTTATATATAACAACATATTAAACAATATTATAAAAGGTAAAACCGAAGGATTATATCGCGCCGAGCTAAACAACGAGCTAATTGCAAAATTGCATTTACTTCGAATTGAAAATGCTTTCGATACCGATATATTTACGTTGGAAGAAATAACCTCGAACCAACTGTTTTACGAAATATTTGTTTACCACATTCGAGGCATATCAACTCGGCAAGGCATAGAATTTTTAGAGAAAAAAATTAAGGAAACCGAAAACAATCAAATAAATAGTTAGTTATGAATTTATTACGAACAAGTATTACCTCGTTGGCTTTAATGGCAATAGCGTTCACGGGGTTTAGTCAGGAACGAAAGGATACGCTAAAGTTAAGTGTTGCCGAGGCTCAAAAGTTTGCACTTGAAAATAACCGAGCCATTAAATCGTCAAAAATTGACATTGAAATTGCCAAGAAAAAAGTATGGGAAACTGTGGCTATCGGACTGCCCCAGTTTGCTGCAACTGCAGATTATCAACACATTTTTAAACCATCAGTTTTAAATTTTCCTACCACTGGGTTTACACAAGATCCTTTAACTGGTGTGCCTATTGGTTTTACCCAATTTAAAGACCCCGCAACTAGTCTTAATAAATATATATATGAAGATCCTAGAGGTGGTTCACCCCTTTCGCCGAAAGATCAAACTACTTTCAATTTTACCCTTTCGCAACTAGTTTTTAGCGGCGAGTATCTTGTTGGATTACAAGCATCTAAAGTGTACAAAGAGTTATCGGAAAGGTTGTATATAAAATCGGAAATTTCAACAAAGGAGTCTGTTTCAACTAGTTACTATTTGGTTTTAGTAGCCGAAGAAAATCTGACAATACTGAAAGAAAGTTTAACTGCTACCGATCAGTTATTTAATGAAATGACGAAGATGAACGAGCAGGGATTAAATGAAGAAACCGACGTTGACCAAATTAGAATTAACAAATCGAACTTGCAAATTTTAATTACCTCGTTGGAAGGACAGAAAAAAGTGGCCTCTATGCTATTAAAGCTTCAATTAGGTGCCGACTTCTCTCAAACCTTAATTCTAACCGATAGTTTGGCAGGTATTGTTAACCAAGGTAATCTTCAATATATGGCCAACTCAGTTTACGATGTCGAAAAAAATATCGACTACGAATTGATAAAAACACAGGAAAGCTTGATGGCATTGAGTTTTAAACGCGAAAAATCGAAATTTATGCCAACTGTTTCAGCTTTTTATCGTCATCAGGAACTCGCCAAAGAGCCTATATTAAATTTTCAACCTAAAGACATTGTAGGAGTTTCGGTAAATTTGCCAATTTTTACCAGTGGACAACGAATATCTAAAGTTGGTCAAGCTAGGTTAGATTTGGAGAAGGCTACTTTAACCAAGATAAATGTTGGGCAGAGTTTAGTTATGGAATTCGAAAAAACTCAAAACGATTACCAAACTGCTTTTAGCAACTTTTCGTCGAACAAAGAAAGTATGGAACTGAGTAAAAAAATATATACCAAAACAGTCATCAAATTCCGTAATGGGATGGCTTCCAGTATCGAACTCACACAAAATCAGAACCAATTTCTTACATCGGAATCGAACTATTATAATTCAGTGCTTAACCTGCTTAATGCAAAAGCAAAGCTTGACAAAATTCTCTCGAAATATTAATATTAAACTGTAATTCAATATATTATATGAAACCAATAAAATTTATTTCAGTAATAGTTATCGCAACAACTATTTTTTACTCGTGCCAACCCGATAAAAAAGCCCAGCTAGCCAAATTAGTGAAGCAGCACGACCAACTTTCCGAGAAAATTAAAAACCTCGAAGACGAAATTGCCAAAACCGACACAACTGTTAAAGTGGTTAAAACCACCAAAGTAATTGTTGCACAGCTTAAACCCGAAACCTTTAAACATTATATTGAAGTTCAAGGTAAGCTCGATGGCGAGGATAATGTAGATGTTTTTCCCGAAAGCCAGGGTGTAATAACCGAAGTGTATGTAAAAGCAGGTCAGGCAGTTAGCAAAGGACATGCACTTGCGGCAATCGACAATGGCCCAGTGCGCGATCAACTTAAATCACTCGAAACTCAATATAAGTTTACCAAGGAAACATTCGAGAAACAGCAAACGCTTTGGGATCAGAAGATTGGCTCTGAAATTCAATATCTACAAATAAAAAGCCAAAAGGAAGCTCTCGAATCGCAATTAGCATCGGTGCGTAAACAGTTGGATATGATGACAATAAAGGCTCCAATTACAGGTACTGTTGAAGAGGTTAATGTTAAAACTGGTCAGTTTGCATCGCCAGCAATACCAACACCGCTTTTCCGGGTATTAAATTTTGGCTCGATAAAGGTTAAGGCAGAGGTTGCCGAAGCTTATTCCAAAAAGGTAAACGTTGGCGATGAGGTTCAAATATACTTTCCCGACTTAGATAAAGAAATTACTGCCAAAATATCGGCGGCAAGCCGTTTTATAAGCCCTACAAACAGATCGTTTATTGTTGAAGCTCGCTTAAGCGCCGAAAAAATTGGATACAAAGCCAATATGGTCGCAGTTTTAAAAATAACTGATTATAAGGTAGATAATGCTGTGGTTATTCCCGTTAACTATATTCAAAACGACCCGTCGGGCACTTTTGTGTATATTATTGAAAATAAGAACAATGCAACAATAGCTTCGAAATCGTACATATCGCAAGGGCAAAGCTACAATGGCATTATCGAAATAACTAAGGGTTTAAAAGTTGGCGATAAGGTTATTACATCGGGCTACCTCGATTTAGAAGTTGGTGAAGCAGTTAGTTTTTAGTAATAGTAATAGTACCGAGTACTAAGTACTAGATACTTAGAACTTTTAAAAAAAGATAAATAATGGAAAAGAAGTTTAAAGAATTTAAGCCAACTAGCTGGAGCATAGATAATAAAACCAGTATTTACGTATTGGCTATCATTATAGCAATTTTTGGGTTGGTAAATTATAACTCCATTCCCAAGGAGCAGTTCCCCGAAATTGTTATCCCCACGGTATTAGTAAACACGGTATATCCAGGTACATCGCCGTCCGATATCGAAAATTTGGTAACTCGGCCGTTGGAAAAAAACTTGAAATCGATTAACGGAGTAAAAAACATTAAAAGTTCGTCGATACAGGATTTCTCGTCGGTTGTGGTAGAATTTCGAACAGGCATTGATATTGCCGATGCCAAACAAAAGGTGAAGGATGCCGTTGACAAAACCAAGCCCGACCTGCCTTCGGACAGAAAGAGCGACCCCGATGTTCGCGAAATTGACCTTTCGGAAGTGCCAATTATGAACCTCCAAATTTCGGGCAAATATGGGCTCGACCGGCTTAAAAAATATGCCGACATGATGCAGGATCAGATTGAAGGTCTAAAGGAAATTACCCGCGTGGATATTGTTGGTGCTCTCGATCGCGAAATACAGGTAAACGTTGACATGTACAAGCTCGAAGCCGCTAACCTTACCTTTAGCGACATAACATCGATTATCGCTCGCGAAAACCTAACCATTTCGGGCGGAAACATAAAGCAAAACGGCATGAGCCGCTCGGTGCGGGTTGTTGGCGAGTTTAAAAATATCGAAACACTTAAAAACCTGGTAGCCAGCAACTCTAAAGGTGTACGCATATATTTAAAAGATGTTGCCGAAATTAAAGACACATACGCCGATCGCGAGAGCTACGCCCGCATGGATGGCGAAAACGTTCTTACACTGAACGTTATAAAAAAAGGCGGACAAAACCTGTTGGATGCTTCCGATAAAATTAAGGTAATTAGCGACAATTTAAAGAAAACCAAATTTCCGTCGGACATAACCATTGGCATTACTGGCGACCAAAGCCAACACACACGCAATACTCTTTTCGATTTAAACAATACCATCATTATAGGTTTTATTTTGGTAGTGCTTGTGCTTATGTTCTTTATGGGTTTAACCAATGCATTTTTCGTGGCGCTTTCCGTACCGTTGTCTATGGCATTGGCATACATTGTGTTACCAAGCCTCGACTTTACACTTAATATGCTGGTAATGTTCTCGTTCATCTTTTCGCTCGGTATTGTTGTAGACGATGCTATTGTGGTGATAGAGAATACGCACCGTATATTTAAAAAATCGGGTATGGATATTGAATCGTCGGCTAAATTTGCAGCTGGCGAAGTGTTTATGCCTATTCTTTCGGGTACGTTAACTACACTTGCACCCTTTTTCCCGCTAATGTTTTGGCCAGGTGTAGTAGGTAAGTTTATGTTCTTTATACCAGCAACATTAATCGTAACTCTATTCGCCTCACTTATAGTCGCTTATATTATTAACCCTGTTTTTGCGGTTACTTTTATGAAACCCAACGAGGAAGAAATTCAAACCATGAGCCAGAAGAAAATATTTACCATTGCTAGTATTATTGCTGGTTTAGGAGCTGTATTTCATTTAGCAGGATGGCACGGATTGGCAAATTTTACACTATTTGGTGCAATCTCGTTTGTTTGTCATAACTTATTCGGTTACAAGTTATTACTTCATTTTCAGCATATTATTATTCCACAAACGCTCGACAAGTACGAAAAGCTTTTATCGTGGATATTGGAAAAACGCCGACCATATTACCTTGTTTACGGGCTTACAGGCGGGTTAATTGTTACTTTCTTTATTATGGGAATGTTTGCACCAAAAGTGGTTTTCTTTCCCGATATGCAGCCTACCGCTATATACACATTGGTTAAATTACCCGTTGGAACCGATGTAAGTACCACCGATTCAATAACTCGCGAAGTTGAGAAACGAGTAATGAAGGTACTTGGCGATAAAAACCCAATTGTCGAGTCGGTTATAAGCAACGTAGCACTAGGTGCATCGGAATCGCAGTTCGACTTTGGCTCAAAAACATCGAACAAAGGGAAGATTACAATAAATTTTGTTGAATTTTCGAAACGCGGAGGCATCAACACCAACAATATCATGACCGATATCCGAAACTCGGTTAAAGATATTCCTGGTGCCGAAATCACTGTCGACAAGCCTAAAGGCGGTCCACCAACGGGCAAGCCTGTAAATATCGAAATTACCAGCGACGACTTTCAGGAACTTATGACAACCTCGCAACGCTTTACACAATATCTCGATTCGATAAATATACCTGGTATTGAGGAACTTAAAACCGATTTCGATAAAAATAAACCGGAGGTAATTATTGAGATAGATCGTGTTCGGGCAAACCGCGAAGGCATTTCAACAGGGCAAATAGGCTCCGAAATACGTACCGCCATTTACGGTATGGAAGCATCGAAATATCGCGACGGCGAAGACCAATACCCAATACAGGTGCGTTTTAAGTACGACCAGCGCACGAATATCGACCGCTTGCTTAATACCAAAATTACCTTTATGGATATGAATACAGGTACTATTCGTCAGGTTCCGTTGGCATCGGTGGCTAAGGTTACTTATACCAATTCGTATAGCGGCATAAACCGTAAAAATTCGAAACGTATAGTTACCGTAGGTTCCAATGTATTAACAGGTTACAATGCAAACGAAATAGTTGCTAAAATAAAACGAGTATTACCAGCCTTCCAAAAATCGGAACTAGTTGATATTAAAATTACTGGAGAACAGGAAGATCAAGCGGAAACATCTGCGTTTTTGGGAAAAGCAATGTTACTGGCTCTTTGCCTAATACTGTTTATTCTTATAACTCAGTTTAACTCAATAAGTAAGCCGTTAATTATAGTTGTAGAAGTTGTGTTCAGTATTATTGGCGTAATGCTGGGCTTTATATTAACGCGTATGCCAATTTCGATAATAATGACAGGTATGGGTATGGTTGCCCTTGCGGGGATTGTTGTTCGAAACGGTATATTACTGGTTGAGTTTACCGACATTTTGCGCGAACGTGGCCTAAAAACCCGCGATGCCATAATACAAGCAGGTAAAACCCGTATAACGCCTGTAATGCTCACTGCCACAGCCACAATATTAGGTTTAGTGCCGCTTGCCATTGGCTTTAACATCGACTTTGTTGGTTTGTTCCGCAGCTTCGAGCCTAATATTTACTTCGGTGGCGACAACGTTGCCTTCTTCGGGCCGCTGTCGTGGACAATCATCTTCGGGTTATCGTTTGCAACCTTCTTAACACTAATATTTATTCCGGTTATGTATCATATTATGTATCGCAGCCAAATAAAATTTAAGCGCGCCACACAATCGTTTACATTTAAAAAGAAAGACTTACAGGATTTGGTGTAAATAGCCGCCTTTAAAAATAGATTTTACATTACAACCCTTTGCTTTTTAAAAAAGCAAAGGATTTAACTGCCGAAATAGTAAATATTTCGGCAGTTTTGTTTACAGTTGAAGCGTTGTAACACGGCTAACGAACAGCAGATGAATTAATAGATGAGATATCAACATCCACTTAGGTTTCTTTATAAGAATCACTTATCAGGTCAAAATCAATTATATTTGCAGAAATAAATTACACTTGTATGATACACATTGCTTATATCGACGACAGTTCCATTAAGGGCAAAACCATTATTAAACAACTACAAAAAGAAACTAAGGTTGTTCGTTTCAACCGCCCCGTTAACTCCAGTATTTTGCCAAATGGTTATATGTCCGCCACCGAATTTAGAACCGAAGTAAAACAAGGTCTCAAAAGTAAATTAAAAGCAAACGGTTATTTATAGCGAAACAGCAAAACTCGATTTAATAGATACCATATACGGCTTACTTACTTGGGAAAAGCATACTATTAGCATTGAACACGCCGAACGCTACGTAGATGATATTGTAGATGTTATTGATACAATTTGCGCCAAAACATTTCACAGAAATTGCACGCAGGAATTGCATTTACAATTTGGAAATAAAATTTACTCCTACAAACGTAATAACAATACAACCTGGCACTTCATCTACAATTGGGATAAGGTAAACCGCATTGCTTACATCAATAAAATTACCAATAGTCATTTTACATCAATATAAAATTTAAAAACTTAAACTTAACTTGTTCTCGTACTTCCAGTTAGTGTTCGGAATGTTTTTTGGCGAATTACTATCGTACAGTATATAGTACGAAGCTTCGAAGCTTAATTTCTTCACAATTTGCAATGTAATAGAAAGCTCGTTGAAAATGCGTTGATCAGTCATGTTATTTATAACAGGCTGAAAATAAGTAGTATTCGAAATTTCGGTAGATTCGCCAATTAGTATATGGTACGTTAAATAGGTGCTAAGTCGCCCCAAATCAAACGTTTCATTGTCGGTTTGGTTTTCTTCGTGCTCGTAAAAACAACTTAAGCCATAAAACAAGTTCGTATTGCCGCTATTAATAGCCGTTAGACGAAAACCACCGCCTACAAGTGCGCGTAAATCAACATGCATTGCCTTATTAAATTGCGCTTGAGTAAATAGTTCTAAGGCAATTTCCTCGCTTAGTTTGTTAGTATAACGCAAATGAGCAAACCCCGAATTATCCGATACTATCGAATCGACACTTATATAATTTATATCGGTAAGCAACAACCACTTATAATTATTTTTTTTATACTGAAGATAAATCGAATTCCCAAAATCGAACGTTTCTACAGTATTTTTAATACCCATAACTTTAAACTTTAACTTACCCGAAAATTTTGCCGAATCGTCGTAAATTCGTTTGTTTTCTATGTTAATTATTTGAGCATTAGCGACTAATATATTTACAAGAACCAAAATTACACAAACAATTTTCCTCATATTACCAAAGTTTTTGAATTAAAGATACATATTTTTTGTTTGCTCTTCGAAATTATATTTACTTCGATTTGTCGTTATTGAATTTACTGCTATCTTTAACATACCTAAAAACTAGATGGAATTTTGTTTCAGTGAATTCAATTATGCAATTATTAGTCAATGTCGCCTAGTTAACCTGAAGGGCTTTTACGACATTGAATTATAGTTTCACTATTACAAACTGATCCTTTTAGTAACAAATTAACTAATAACGCATTACCTAACTGCTTTAATGGATACACCAAATAAAACTAACGAACAGCTAACCACTGAGTTACAACAATTACAGACAGAATACAATTCTTTAAAACAATTGTACGATAAGGATATAGCCGAAATAGCCATAATCTACAAGCATTTGCGCGAAAGCGAGGAGAAATATCGTAATTTAATTATCTATTCCAGCGACCCAATATTTAGTTTCAACCTCGATGAAACATACCGCTTTGTAAACGAAGCATTTGCAAAACCATTTGGAAGGCTGCCCGATGAAATTATAGGGAAAACACCCCGCGATATTTTCCCTTTCGAGGAAGCCGAAAAGCGACTTACTTTGGTTAGAAAAGTAATGCAAACTGGCCAAAAGGCTGAGATAGAAGTAAAAGTAATTACAGCAACTGGCAATGAACGGTTTTACCTAACAATGGTGGACCCTATAAAAAACGAATTGGGCGAAATACAATGGATATCATGCGTATCGAAGGATATAACCGACAGGAAAAATAGCGAAAGCATTCTAAAACAACGCGAATCGTACCTAACTTCGATTATCGAAAATCAACCAGGCTTGCTTTGGTTAAAAGATTTGGAAGGTCGATTTCTGGCAGTAAATAAAGCATTTGCCAAGGCATGCGGTAAAACATCTCCATCCGAGGTTCTCGGTAAAACCGATATAGATATTTGGCCGTTGAAACTTGCCCAAGAATACATTAACAATGACACCGAAGTAATCGATAAAA
This sequence comes from Bacteroidales bacterium, assembly GCA_025361285.1. Lineage (GTDB taxonomy): Bacteria > Bacteroidota > Bacteroidia > Bacteroidales > JAAUTT01 > JAAUTT01. The sequence continues at coordinate 23,288 of JANYAP010000136.1, forward strand.
AAGTTTCTTTAAATGTCGAAGAATTAATTTCCGACCACGGTAACGACACTTGGTTTGAAACATATAAAGCGCCTATTATAAACGAATTAGGAGAAGTAGTTGGCACAACAGGCTATGCCAAAGATATTACCGAGCGAAAAAAAGCCGAAGAAGCTTTGCGGCTAAGCGAACAGATGCTAAAAAACGTTTTAGATAATTTTCCCGGTGTCGTATTTTGGAAGGATGCAAATTCGACATATTTAGGTTGTAATCAGGCTTTTGCAAATGGAGCAGGCTTAAAAGATCAATCTGAAATTATCGGAAAAAACGATTTCGGCTGCCCTTGGGCCGAAACCGAGGCCGAAAATTACCGAGCCGCCGACTGCGAAGTTATGAAAAGCGGCAACGCAAAAATGCATATAGTGGAGATGCAACACCAAATTAATAACCACACTATATGGCTAGATACTAGCAAATTACCTCTGCGCGATGATCAAGGTGCAGTAATTGGTGTTTTAGGCGTATCGATTGACATAACCGAACGAAAACAAGACGAACTTCTTCTTCAAGAAAAAAATAAGGAAATAGAAGCCCAAAACGAAGAATATCAGCAAATTAACGAAGAACTATTTAAAGCCAAAGAATGTGCCGAAGAAAGCGACCGACTTAAAACTGCTTTTTTGCAGAACATGAGCCACGAAATACGCACGCCTATGAACGCAATTATGGGCTTCTCAAGCTTATTGGTGGACGAATACAACAACAAACCAAAACTCGAACAGTATTCCGAAATAATAAACCAACGTTGTAGCGATTTGCTCGACATTATAAACGATATACTCGACATTGCCAAAATTGAATCGGGACAACTATCTATTAATCTAGAAGAATGCAACCTGTCCGAACTATTTGCCGAACTAACATCATTTTTTACCGAGCACCAAAAACGAACCGATAAGGAAGCGATAACATTCAGTATGTTGGCAAATTGTAAATTAGAGGAAAATGTAATTATTACCGACAAAATTAAACTTAAACAGTTGTTTATAAATCTTATAGGCAATGCTTTTAAATACACCGACACTGGCAAAATTGAATGTGGTTGCAAATACAATTCAAATAATATACTTACATTTTATGTAACCGACACTGGCATTGGCATACCGCCCGATAAGCACAAAACAGTTTTTGATCGTTTTGCACAATTACACCAAGGCTCGCGAAAAAATATTGGAGGCACAGGCTTGGGCTTATCAATAGTTAAAGGGCTCGTAACCTTATTAGGTGGCGAAATTTTCCTCGAATCGGAACTTGGTAAAGGCAGCACGTTTTCGTTCACAATTCCTTATCGAACAATAGTGCCAAAACCAATCCAAACTACAACAATTTCACAATCAGTAAGTTTAAGCTTTCCCAACAAAACTATTCTTTTGGTTGAGGACGACTTTTACAACGCTATATACCTAAAGGAAATTCTTTCGAATACCAATTGCACTATTTTACATACCGAGTATGGCAACGAAGCCGTTAAAATATGTTTGGAGCAACATATCGATTTGGTTTTAATGGATATACGCCTTGCCGATATTGACGGTTACAAAGCCACTAAGCAAATAAAACTACACAAACCAAACATGGTAATTATTGCCCAAACGGCATACGCCTCGCAAGACGAACGTCAAAAAGCACTCGATGCTGGCTGTACCGATTATATTAGCAAACCCTCTAAAAAAGATGCACTGCTTGCTTTGATTGGTAAGTGCTTGAAGATGTGAAGATGAGTAAATGACAGATGTGCAAATTACAAATTACAAATGTGGAAATTGCAAATGTGCAAATGTGCAAATGACAAAATTACAAATGACTGATGATAAATGGATTCCCAATATGCCCCATTTGTAAATTTTCATGCAAACCGCCTATTTAATTAGTTTATAGTGTGTTACTTCATCACCATTGACAGAATAGTTTTTTAGATTAGCTACCGGAAACGTAAACGAAAACGTAGTTCCTTTACCCTCTTCCGAAGTAAAGGCCAGCTTGCCTCCCATGAGCTCAACAAGCAGTTTGGCAATATTCAAGCCTAAACCTACACCTTTATGCAAACTAACATACATATTTTCGCCGTGCGAAAAACTGCGAAATACAAGTTCCTTTTCCTCATCGGGAATGCCCACACCTGTATCGGCAATTATAAAGGTTATATTATTATCGTACAATTGATTGCTTACTACAATTTGACCTTCATTCGTAAACTTAACAGCGTTGGAGAGCAACTTGTCGAATATTTGAGTTAGCCTTTTCCGATCGGTAAGTAGCACCATAGTTTCAAAATTATTATCCTCATCTATAATAATTTCAACTGGTTTTGTACCCGAAATTGTAAGCTGTACGTTATATTTCGACACTATTTTCAAAAGAAGATCGTTCAACCTAACATCTTCATTTTTAAGAATAACCGACCTAGATTCAATACTCGAAACATCTATAATATCATCAAAAAGTCGCAAAAGTATTTGACAATTTTTTTCTACTATTTTTAAATACCCTAATGCTGTTTCGTCGTTAGGAAAATAATCCTTAAGCAATTGCGCAAACCCGAAAATGGCGTTTAAAGGCGTACGAACCTCGTGACTTACATTGTTTAAAAAAGCTGTTTTAAACCGTTTGCTTTCCTCGGCTTTATCTTTGGCAGTACGCAGTTCCTGTTCCGAATGCTTAGATATGGTTAGGTCGCTAACTACTAGGTATTTATACGTTGGATTACTATCGAAACTATAACGCAAGTTTACAAATTTTTCGGCTTTATTGCCTTGCAATATCCAAGTTTCAAATTCAATATTTTCATCTGGCTTTGCAGCGTTAAGAAGAAGTTGCAGTCGATTTTGCTCCTGATTGGGTAAGTAATCGTATAAATTGAACTGAGGCACATCGGCATCGGGAATATCGAATATTTTACATAGTTGTCCATTAGCGAAGGTTGGCTTATCGTTTTCGAATATCATTAAGCCATTATCTACATGCTCAATTAAACCCCAAAAATTATTGTCGCGTTGCTTCAGTTCGTTGTGCGATAATGGATCTGTGCTAGTTTGTGTTTGTTTTCGCATAAACACGAACCAAACAATGAGAGCAAAACAGGTAAAAATGCTAACAATAAAATTGATAGCTGCCGATGTTGAAATTTGGTAACACACAATTAATAAAGTAACCGAACATGCCAGCGGCACAAGTGCTTGCACCAATAAATATTTGCTATTATTTTTATCTGACATGCCCATACCTAATTTGTAATACTTTAACTATAAGACTATTGAGCTTAATTGATAATATATTCAGACCACCTGACTTGGCGTAAACTATATTGTCGTAATATTTTCAGAAAAATAAGATTAATAAGGTTTTTAGAAACCGCAGTATATTAATTTCTACTAAGGTTAACAAATTAAAATAAGGTTTTTAACTATCTTTTTTCAACCTTAGTAGAAAAATATAAACCCGAATAGCCAACCTTATTACCTTATAGTTACGACAGTATTGTTTACATTTAAACTCTAACAAACGACTGATTAACAACTAACGGGTCAGGAGTTCTAGTATTATAAAACTAAGTTAAGCTTTTTTTAGCAATTATCGATCTTCGAAACAACGATTTAAGCAATTTATGAAACATAATTCATAATACCGTTCAATAGCAATTTTTTATTTTATTCTTTTATTGGAAAAGAAGTAAAAAAATGCTACATTTATACAGCACTTTATTTTAAATAAACATAAAATATATGAAGCATAAAATACTTGTAACCGACGATTCAAACGTTAACCGAAGCTACCTTAAATCGATATTAACTGAAAATAATTTTGAGGTGATGGAGGCCAGTTCGGGGCAAGAAGCTTTGGATATTGTTGTAAATACAGCTCCCGATGCAATGATTCTCGATTTAGTGATGCCTGGTATTGGAGGTCTTCAAATTTTAAAAATGATACGAGCTAAAGGGTATAAGTTTCCTATAATTATTTTCACATCCGATTACAAAGAGGAAACAAAGCGCAATTGCATGGATGCTGGTGCTAACGAAGTTTTATACAAACCTACCAAGCCCAACCACTTACTTTCCATCATAAACGGTTTGTTCGCATCGTTACCTACCTCATAATCGGGGTGATTGACTGAATAAAACTTAACGAACTATTATTAATCGAAACCTAATAATATATCTGCTTTAAAACACAAACGCCGGAAATTATCCGGCGTTTTGCGTTACTAAATCCATGTAATGAGGTTAAAGTCTTGTCGATGTGGAATATCGGCATGTTTTGGGAATATGCGTAATCCAATATCGAATGCTCCTGTTTTGGTAGGAACAACATCAACAATATAGGTTGCTATTTTCGCGTTAAGCGACTGTAGTTTAAGCTCCTGCGAATGAACTATCTTTACCTGATTATCGGGTATAACCATTTCGGCAATTACTATTTCCAAACCAATATCTTCGGGCGATAGCTCATTTAAATCGAGCACCACTTCGCCTTCGTATGTTTTACCGATAACAATGCTTTCTTTTAATATATCGGGCATTTTTACCGAAACTACGCCAATACTTTCCCAACTACGATATACTTTCTTTTTCCAAGCCGAAAGTTCCTTGGCAAGCTCATATTCATTGTCCTTAACTCGCTTCGATCGTTCGTAAAGTTTGCTATAAAAATTTTCCTCGTAGTCGCGCAACATACGTTTGGTGGTGTAGTTGGAAGCCACTTTAGAGATAGAATTTTTTATATACCTAACCCAGCCAGTTGGAATATCGTCGTCGTCGCGGAAATAGAAAAGAGGTGCTATTTCGTTTTCGAGCAGGCTATAAATCATTTCAGCATCTAGCTCGTCCTGAAAATCGCTATTTTCGTATGTAACTTCTTCGGGAAGTGCCCAGCCAGCGTCGGGATAATAACCTTCGGCCCACCAGCCATCGAGTACGCTAAAGTGAAGTACTCCATTCATTACTGCTTTTTCGCCGCTTGTTCCCGATGCCTCCAACGGACGAGTGGGCGTGTTTAGCCATACATCAACGCCTTGTACCAAGTGGCGTGCGAGATCCATGTCGTAGTTTTGCAGAAATAAAATCTTACCCATAAATTCGGGGCGTCGTGATACTTCAACAATCATTTTTATTAAGTCCTGCCCAGCTTTATCGGCCGGATGGGCTTTACCAGCAAATACAAATTGAATAGGCATGCCCGGATTATTTAAAATAAGCGAAAGCCTCTCCATATCTCTAAACAACAAATGGGCGCGTTTATAGGTTGCAAAACGCCTAGCAAAGCCTATTGTAAGCGTATATTTATTAAGTTTATCGGAAACTTCAACAATATGTTTTGGGTTTTCGTAGCGCTTAATTGATGTTTCGCGCATGCGTTCCTTAATGTGATCGATAAGGTCGCGGCGTAAATTATTACGTATTTTCCAAATATCATTATCGGGAACCTCATAAATTTTTTCCCACAAGTCCTTATTTAATTGATTGTTAACAAAGTCCTTACCAAATTTAGTTTCGTATAATTGTCGCCATTCTTTAGCTGTCCATGTAGGATAATGTACGCCATTAGTAACATAACCAATGTTTAGCTCTTCGGTTAAGAAACCCGGCCACATTTTGTTAAATATTTCCTTACTAACCTTGCCATGAATTCGACTTACACCATTGATATTTTGCGAGATATTTGCAGCAAGAATGCTCATCGAAAATTTTTCGGACGAATCGTTAGGATTTATTTTACCTAAACCCATTAACTGTGTCCACGAGATGTTTAGCCGATCGGTATAGTGGCTAAGGTACATACGCATCATATTCTCGTCGAACGCATCGTGCCCAGCAGGTACTGGCGTATGAGTTGTGAAAAGAGTTGAAGCTCTAATAATTTCGAGAGACTCGCTAAATGTGAGCTTTTTACGAACTATGTAGTAATTTAACCGTTCCAAACCAATAAAGGCAGCATGCCCTTCGTTGCAGTGAAACAAATCAATTCGCATATTCATGGCTAGTATAGCCCTTATACCGCCAACACCAAGCAATAGTTCCTGTTTAAATCTATTTTCCCAATCGCCTCCATATAGGTGATGCGTTACGCCTCTGTCTTGAGGAGCATTGTCCTCGAAATCGGTATCAAGCAGATAAAGATCCACTCGTCCCACTTCAACTTTCCATATTCGTATGTTAAGGGTTCGCCCTGGTAAAACAATTGAACAAGTAATCCAATTACCGTTTTCGTCGCGAACGGGTAAGGCCACGGTTTTCGAAAAGTGCTGAAGTTCCGACACGGCCATCTGATCGCCATTAAGCGATATTACTTGTTTGAAATATCCATAGTGGTATAACAACCCGAAACCCACCATGTTAACATTCGAGTCGGAGGCCTCTTTTAAGTAATCGCCAGCAAGAATACCCAAGCCACCCGAATAGATTTTTAGAGAATGGTGCAAGCCAAATTCCATGCTAAAGTAACCAATAGAAGGCCCTTTACGATCCTTCTTTTTAGCCATGTACTGGGTAAATTTCTCATAAACCCCTGCTAGTTTGTCGAGAAATTGTTTGTCGGTTTCGAGTTTTAAAAGCCTATGGTACGATATCATTTCAAGAAAAACTATTGGATTTTTCTCGCTTTCGATCCATACCGTTGGGTCTATCGATTCGAATAAATCTTCGGCCTCGTAGTTCCAGCACCACCAAAGGTTTTTCGACAATTCTTCGAGTGCCACCAAACGTTCGGGTATATTTTTCTGCACCATTAACCGTTTCCACTTAGGATGCGAAACGAGTTGGTATTTTTCAACGTGCGGCATTTGTTCAACCATCTCTTTTTCAACAAATAGACTGGCTCGCTCAATAGCTTTATTCAACGCAATGTCGTAGGCTGAATAATAGTAACTTATAAAGTTCTTCCACAGTGCAATATGCGAAAGTTCCGACGCTTTGTTTTTTAGGTATAATGTATGTTCGGCACTCATTTTCGAAAACTCGTGAATACGGCTAGCCACATTGCTTACAACATAAGCGTCGTTATCGTCGGTACGCTCAATAATTGTAATTGCTTCTTTGGAAATGTTGCTTTCCTGACGCACCCATAGCCCAAAGCCTGCAAGCGATGTAGTAATTGTTGGAACGTGGAATGCTAGACTTTCCAGCGGTGTGTAACCCCAAGGTTCGTAATACGATGGAAAAACCGATAAATCGAGTGCCGATAATATTTGATAATACGGAAGGTTAAAAATACCATCGTTCCCATTCAAATAGCACGGCACAAATACTGCTTTAATTTTCTGGCTAACTTCGTTTGTTAAACCAGCCTGCGCAAACCGCTTTATAATTGGGTCGTATTCAACATCGTGTAAATTGTGAGTTAGGTATTTGCCAGCCGAATTTTGGCAGTCGGCACCATTAAGTATCGCCAGCAAATCCTTACGCGGACCATAATGGTTTGCCGGAATAAAAATGTAAGCAAGTATAGTTCTATCTAATGTTTGATACGAGCTTAATTGACCTAATGCATCGATAAACAGGTCGATACCTTTGTTTTTAAATTCGTAGCGACCGCCAATTCCAACCATTAAGGCGCTGTCGTCGAGTGGCTCACAAACTAACGCACTTGTAACTTCGAGCAATTTTTTGCGAGCTTCGCTACGTAACTTATCAAATTCCTTGCCCTTAGGTACAAAGGCATCTTCGAAGCCGTTGGGGGTAACTAAATCGACTGGTTTTTCGAAAAACTGAGTACATTCGCGCGATGTTATTTCGCTAACTGTGGTGAATGCATCGGCATTTCGTGCCGAAAGCTTTTCGAGCGATTGTTTGGCTTCGACATGAAATTCGGAAGCGGTTAGATCGCCGTTATACTGGCTAAGCTTACTATATAATGGCATTTCGTTGCCAGCAATAGATCGCCCTAAAGCAGTTGCATGCGTTGTAAACACAGTGGCTACGGAAGGCATGTAATGTTTTAGGTAAAGTATGCCAGTGCCTGTCATCCATTCGTGAAACTGAGCAACTACTTTGTCGCGTATGCTAAGGTGATAACGGCAAAAGCTTTCTATTACTTTACCTGCTGCGTACCCAAAAAGCGCTGGCTCAATGTAATCCCATTGTCCCGATAGCGAATCGAGCCGGTATGTTTCCCAGAATATTTTAAAGATATCGTCCTTTTGTGGCACGAAAGTCATAAAATCGACAATTATCACAATAGGGCTACCGCTTATGTTCCAACGGCCAATTTTTATACCCAGTCCTTCTTCGGCAGCACGTCCTCGCCACGATTTAAAAAGCATCGGATCGTCAATAAATTCGGGGTTTTGATTGGTGTCGCGCCAAACATCGGGGCCTATAAGTATGTAATTGCTCTTCAATTGTTCAACAAGCGTTAATGCCTTTGTTGAAATAACAGTATGAATGCCACCCACTTTATTGCATACTTCCCAACTTGTTTCAAATAAATAATTAGGACTTTCCATAATTGTATAATTGACATTAAAATTATATATTCATCATTTATAATAATTTATACTATGCTAGCTTCGTTTTTTTTTAGCCATTTCGTCTGAAGGCTTTTTTTCGGAATCGGAAGTTTTGCTCGATTTTTTCTTTGTTGATTGAGGCTCTTCCAATGGCGTTTTTGAATTTGCTATCTGATATTTTATTATCTCTTTGTCCTTTTCGTCAAGTTTACGAACTAGCTCGTCTATTTTGTGTTCGCTAATATTCTCGCTAAAATCTTTTTTTACCCTAATTGTAAAATCGCTCAACACGTTCATGTAATTTATAAAAGCATCGTATGGCGACTCGTAAGGGTTTGCATGTAAGTATGTTGGTCGGTCGGAGAAAAATTTAGTTGACATATAATAGAAATGGTCCGATGCTTGAAGGTATTTCCAGTCGATGATAATTTTTGAATCTTCGCTCTTTTCAACTAAATTGCTGAGAGAATATAACTTAGCAAAAGCCTCCTTTTGAAGGTCGTTGCCAAGCCAAGTAGCTAAATCGCGTTCTTCGTCGGCCCACGATATTGGTGTTGGAACACTTATTGGGGCAACTGGCTGCTGATCGCGAATTATTTCCGATGGAAAGCTGAATATATAATCGGAATATTTGAATATTGCTTGAGGCAGGTGCTTCAGAAATTCGAAAATACCCGACTCGCTGGATTGTCGTCCTCCAAATGTCTCATAATCAATATATATATTTACGTTTTCCTCGCGTTTTTCGATATGATTTAGCCAGTTAGCAAACTTTTCGCTTGTTAATGGATATTGGTTCCAGTTTTTGTTCGAAAACCTGAACGATAAATCGTCGCTTAATTTAAAATTACGTAACAATAGCTTTAAACGAGGGTTTACAGCGCTACAATACAGGTAATTAGGACTTTTCCATCCTAAAATATGTTTTGCTCCTTCGGTTACCATTCCTTCAAAACCCATATTAGCGACTTGCTCGCCTATTTGGTCGGAATAAATCGATTCGGTATTACTAAAAACTGTGGGTATCTGCCCAAAGAACTTTTCTATTTTCTGCCTATGACTAATTACTTGGCGCTGAAATTCGCTTGGGTTAGACAACGAAGCCAATGAATGCGAGTCGGTTTCGCACAAAAACTCAACCATACCAGTTTCTGCTAAAACCTGAAAGCTTTCTATTACTTCGGGGGCATAAAGTTCAAATTGGTCGAGTGCGGAACCAGAAATGGAAAACGCAACCTTAAACTTATCCTTATGCTTATGAATAATATCGAGCAATACCTTATTAGCCTTCAAATACGACCGATCGGCCACTTTCCGTAATATCGATTCGTTGGAAAAATCGTCGTAATAATAATGATCGTTTCCAATATCAAAGAACCTATACCGTTTAAGTCGGAATGGCTGATGGATTTGAAAAAACAAGCAAATTTTTCTCATTTATGTTTATATTAGATTGAAAACTACATTTTGTTGGCTGTAGAGGTTGTAGAAGTTGTAGAGGTTGTAGAGGTTGTAGAGGATGTAAGGGTTGTAAAGGTTGTAAGGGTTGTAAAGGTTGTAGAAGTTTTAGAGGTTGTAGAAGTTGTAAAAACTACCTACAACTCTATAACTTCTACAACTCTATAAAATCTATAACTTCTATAACTTCTATAACTTCTATAACTCTACAACTCTATAACTCTACAACTCTATAACTTCTTTAACTTCTTTAACTTCTTTAACTCTATAACTTCTTTAACTCTATAACTCTATAACTTACACCGAATCGTAAACCTCTTTCACTTTAATTGCCGAATTCTCCCATTTCAAGCCTTCAACCTCAGCTTTGCCGTAAGTTGAAAACATTTGATACAAGGCTGGATAGTTAAGTATTCCGTAAATAGCATCGCCCATTGAATTAATATCCCAAAAATCGACTTTTATTGCATGTTTAAGTATTTCGGACACTCCCGATTGGTTAGAGATAATAACTGGCACGTTCGATTGCATAGCCTCCAAAGGAGAAATTCCGAAAGGCTCTGACACCGAAGGCATTACATAAACATCGCTCATGTAATACATTTTATAAACATCGTCGCCCGATAAAAAGCCCGTAAAGTGAAATTTATCCATTATTTTCAGCTTGGCTGCGTGGGCAATCATTTTATTAAGCATATCGCCACTGCCAGCCATTACAAAACGCACATTATCCATTTTCTGAAGCACCTTGTGGGCTACGTCAACAAAGTATTCCGGACCTTTTTGCATAGTAACCCTTCCAAGAAAAGTTACTATTTTTTCGTCGAACCCTTTTGCAACCTTAAGACCTTCGTGTATTTCAATGGGTTCCACAGCATTATATACGGTAAATACTTTCGATGCGTCGATGCCGTATTTGTCTATTACAATGTTGCGCGTAAAGTTACTTACAGTAATTACTCTATCGGCGGCCATCATGCCTTCTTTCTCTATTTCAAAAACAGCAGGATTTACCTTTCCTCCGCTACGGTCGAAATCGGTAGCATGAACGTGCACCACTAGTGGCTTACCCGATACTGCTTTTGCAGCAATGCCAGCTGGGTATGTTAACCAGTCGTGAGCGTGAATAACATCAAAATCGACCTCTACACCTAATACCGAGGCAACTACGGCATAATTAGCTATTTCCTGAAAAAGGTTTGGTCCGTAAGTGCCCGAAAAATCTAACAAACCTCTATCGTTTGCTGTTACATATCGGCTTGATCCTCCGTAGTTTACCGAAAACGATTTCTCGTATTGCTCGGGCGATAAATATGGAATAAGGTGTACGCCAACCTCATACACTTTCATATTGTTGATAAATCCTTCTAAATAAACATTTTTTTTAACTACTGGTATCTGGTTAGCACCAATAATGCTAACAGAGTTATTCTGTTCATCGCCATATACTTTAGGTACCACAAAAGTAACTTCGAGATTTGGTATTTTCGATAACCCTTTTGTAAGTCCAAAACAAGCTGTTCCAAGTCCTCCAGAAATATGAGGGGGAAATTCCCAACCAAACATCAGTACTTTCATAGTTTAATAGCTTTAAATTGTTCTATCATTTTCCAAATCTGTAAAAGGGCAGAAACACTCCAAGCCTGCGAAATAGTTCCTTTCCCTTGGTGCGGAGGGGCTCCATTATAAATTTCCGAGATAGTTCCGATGCCATTCAAAGTCATTTCTTCTTCAAAGCTCTCGAGGATTTTTTGAACGTGCGAAACGCCCGATTTTTTGTGAAGTTTCAAATAACCATTACAGTAATGCTCAAGTAACCAAGGCCATACAGTGCCCTGATGATATATTGCATCGCGCGTTGCCTGATCGCCTTCGTAAACGCCTATGTAGTTGGGGTGTTTTGGAGATAAAGTACGCAAACCGCGCGGGGTAAGTAGCTTGTTGGTTACTAAATCGATAATCGACTTTTTCATTTCGTCGGTTAATGGGCTGTATGTTAGCGATGTAGCAATAACCATGTTAGGCCTAACCGCCCAGTCCTTGAAATCGCCGTTTACATAATCAGCCAAATAGCCTTTGTCGTTGTCCCAGAATTCGTTAATAAACGATGATGCTACTTTTTCGGGAACATTTTTCCATGCTTTAATAAATTTCTGATCATTAGCTTTTTCGGCCAGAAGCAGCGTAAATTTCAACGCATTATACCACAATGCATTAATCTCTACAGGACAACCCACACGAGGCGTAATTGGTACACCGCCTACAACCGCGTCCATCCATGTAAGAGCTTTGCCCGGTGCACCCGCGTAAATAAGTCCGTTATCCTGCATTTTTATATTGAAAGGCAAGCCATCGCGGAAGCCGTTAAGAATGGCCTTCATGGGTTTGCTGTATTTTTCCCACAATTCGGCATAGTTATTGGCATATTCGGCATACTGCTGCAATGCCCAAAAGAACCACAAAGGGGCATCAACCGAATTAAAGGCGGGGCTATTATCGTTTCCCATGTTCGGAAACAAGCCACCATTCATTTTCCCAATCATAGTATCGAAAACCTCAAGAAATGTATCGGGTTCATCAATTGCTAGGGTAAGGCCAGGTAAAGCTATAAAAGTATCGCGCCCCCACGTTCCAAACCAAGGATAACCAGCAATAACTTCGGTTTTATTATCCTTACGCACAATAAACTGGTGCGCTGCATTTATTAAGCAATTCTTGTAACTATCTCGTGGAGTGCGTTTTTTTAATTCGGAGGTAAATTTCTTTTTAAATGTTGAAGCATCCGATTCATTTAGCGATGCCGAAACAATTATGCTTTCTCCTTTTTTTATGTCTACCTCAAAATACCCAGGCACGAAAAGATCTTCTTTAAAATCGTATCCTCGTTCTAACTCTTTGGCATACTCAATGTTATAATACCAATCGGGAACCTGCACAAATTCGGCGTCCTTCGATAGCTGAATGTGCAAACTTGGTAAGTCCGAGTATAACTTCGTTTTAATGCCATTAGGTATTTTCAATATCTTGGTGTTTGCTACCATATTGGCATGCGTAAGCTCGTGAATATTACGAAAAGCCAAAAATGGGCGAAACCTTAACTTGGTGGGCGAATTCGAATCCTCTAAAGTGTATTTAATAAGAATTTGCTCCTCATTTTCAACAAGTAACAATTCTTTTTTCAAAATTACACCACCAATACGATATGTTGCCGACGGAACTGTTTCTATTTCAAATTCCCTGAGGTACTTATGGCCTTTAGGAAAATAGCTATCGCCATGATACTTGTGAATACTAAGGTTAAATTCGTTGTTTTGTTGAATAACAGTTTCGTCGAGGCTCGACAGAAACACAAATCGCTCGCCATCGTATTTAGCAACAGGGCAAATTAATAAACCGTGATACTTACGCGTATTACAGCCAACAATAGTTGTGCAAGCATACGAGCCACCTCGGTTTGTGCGAAGTATTTCGCGATTTAACGAATATTCCAAATTCACTAATTGTGCGCTATCGAACTTTAGGTATGCCATTTTATCATATTTGTTAGATACAAAAAGAAGTGTGTAAGTTTTAGCCTTTCCGATGTATATAAAATTAAGCAAAATAAACTTGCATATCAACAAAAAACAATTAATAAATTATGATTTTTTTAATGTCTGTAATAACTAGGTATCTAGTCTATTATTTACTATATTCGCAACATATAGAGATTGGGAAACTTTTTATAACCCTAATAATCAATACATAAACCGATACATATTTTTTATGATAAAAAAATTTGTTTACTTCCTAGTTCTTCTATTTTCTATTTATGCTTGTAACAGCTGGGATTCCACAGTAGTTATAAAAGGCAAAATTGAAAATGCAACAAGTTCGTTCATTTATTTGCAAGAACTCACTGTAAATGGCAATGGAGCAATGGATTCGATGGTTTTAGACGAATCGGGCAGCTTTAAGTTTAAACGCGAAATAACTTACCCTACTTTTTATAATTTGCGTGTTGGTAACGGTAAGCCAATTACTATTTTAGCAATGCCTAAGCAAAAAATTATAATTAATGCGCAGGGCGCAATCGCTTTGCACAATGCTAAAATTAAAGGCTCGGACGAAACAAGGCTAGTACAAATACTTTCGTTGCGGCTCGATATTACCCAGAAAAAATTAGATTCGTTAAACATAGTTTACAAGCAGTATATCGATAATCGGAACATTGTTAATATTAAGAACACACTTGAAATGACTTACCAGCGGTTTATTGATGAGCAACGCGATTTTAATGTCATGTTTATTAATCAATACCCCAAATCGTACGCTAGTTTAATGGCATTATATCAACAGATCGATTCTAAAACGTTTATCTTATATAAGGACGAAGATATACAGTATTTTGCTAAAATCGATTCGAGCCTTACCATGCAATATCCCGCAGCACCGTATGTACAGTCGTTACATGCCAATGTAATACAAATGAGAGAACAACAAAATAAACTAAAAATGCAACGAATTTTATCCGAAATGGGGTCGAAAGCTCCAGAAATTGCCCTTCCTTCACCTAAAGGCGATACTATCAGATTATCAACTATTAAAGATAAATATGTACTTGTCGATTTCTGGGCATCGTGGTGTACGCCTTGCCGCGAGGACAATGCTAAGTTGGTAAAAATTTATAAGAAGTTCAAAACTAAGGGGTTCGAAATTTATCAAGTTTCGCTCGACAAAACCAAAGAAGCATGGGTTAGCGCCATTAAAGACGATGGACTTACTTGGATACATGTTAGCGATTTAAAATACTGGGATTCGCCTGTAACGAAAACGTATAACGTCGATAATATTCCGTCGAGCTTTCTGCTAGACCTGGACGGAACAATTATAGCCAAAAACTTGCGCGGCGATGCTTTATATGAGAAATTAGTGAGTTTACTAGGTGAATAATCAATTAATCAACGCAGGGAAGATTTTTCTTCCAGAAAATAAGAAAGCTTATTTTATTTCCGATTTGCATCTCGGAATGTATCCGTATGAAGTTAGCGCTAAACGAGAACGCATTGTAAATGAGTGGATTGACGAAGTAAAAGCCGATTTAGGCGTATTGTTTTTGGTAGGCGACATTTTCGATTTCTGGTACGAGTATCGAAAGGTGGCTCCTCGTGGTTTTGTTAGGTTTTTAGCTAAAATTGCCGAACTTACCGATAGCGGAATACCAGTTTATTTTTTTACGGGAAACCACGACGTATGGGTGTTCGACTATCTTTCGAAGGAAATAGGCGTAAAAGTTTATCGCAACCCCATTGAAATAGCTATAAATAACAAGCAGTTTTTTATTGGCCACGGCGATGGCGTTGGCCCTGGCGATACAAGTTACAAGATATTGCGCAAGATATTCCAAAACAAGGCGTTGCAATATATTTTTTCGCGAATACACCCAAACTTCGCGTTTTATTTGGCACATAGCTGGTCCAAACATAGCCGATATTCAAAAGGTATGTTCGAGCCATTTTTGGGCAAGGACAAGGAGTATAACATACTTTTCGCCAACGAATATTTAACAACTCGCCATATCGACATTTTCGTTTTTGGGCACCGGCATATTACCATGGATATAACAGTTGGAAAAGCTTCGAAGTTATACAATTTGGGCGAATGGATTGTGGGCAATACTTATGGCAAATTCGATGGCATTAATTT
Source organism: Bacteroidales bacterium (assembly GCA_025361285.1). Lineage (GTDB taxonomy): Bacteria > Bacteroidota > Bacteroidia > Bacteroidales > JAAUTT01 > JAAUTT01. The sequence continues at coordinate 38,913 of JANYAP010000136.1, forward strand.
CGAAATAAAATCGTTTGCTGCCTTCAACAATAAGGGGAAAGAAATAAATGTGGTTAAAATGTAGGAAACAATGTGGTTTATAGGCTTATGTTGTAAGCAATTTCCCAAACCTAAACAGCACCATTATACCTCGATTTTATTAAATTTGTAAAAAAAGATTATGAACAGAGCAATAGTAAATAGATTATCAAAATATTTTGCAAGTCAACCTATAGACAAGGCTTGGATATTTGGCTCCTATGCTCGTTCTGAAGAATCTAGAAAGAGTGATCTTGATATATTAGTTAATTTTAGCCCTGAAATTAAGGTTACTTTATTTAAGTATATTCATATTGTTAATGATTTACAAGCATTAACAGGGGAAAAGATTGACTTAGTAGAGAACGGTCAATTAAAACAATTTGGAAAAAGCAGTGTGGAAAATGATAAGATTTTAATATATGAGAGAAAAGCCAAGGGATAAAGAAAGGCTTAATCATATGATTGAGGCTATTGATAATATTTTTGAATTTATTACTGGCAAGTCTTTTGATGCATATAAACAAGATGAAATATTGCGATTTGCAGTGATTAAAAATCTTGAGATTGTTGGAGAAGCCGCATATTTATTAACCAAAGATTTTAAAGCTAATCATAGTTCTATTGAATGGGCTGACATGATTGGAATGCGACACATTTTAGTTCATGGTTATTATCAAATTAGAGATGAAATTATTTGGGCAACGATTGTAACCTAAATTGAGCGATTGTATAATTTGGGTAAGCTATTTGTGCTGCCGACCATTTTTTTTAAGTGATTTTTTGGTGATTTTGACTTTTGGGACTGTTTTAGGATGGTTTTTTAACGAAAAAATATTTACATACATGTATTAAATGGCTCATATTTAAATAAATAGGCATAACTTTCCCTTTATATTTAAATTGCCCAATTATTCCCCTTACTTTAGACCCTATACAAATTGTATTTTTGGTGGGCTTTGGCATTTTTGCCATAAGTCTGTAATATTTATCGTGTTATATACCGTTTTTGTCACACAAAGTGTTATGTTACGTGCGTGAGAAATTAATTTAGCTGCAAAATCAATCATTAATCTTCGAAAAGTATTGGGATACACCGTAATAGGAATAATGTCGGGAGTTATGTCGCGTTTGTAGGTTTCAAATATAAAATGGGTT
>JANYAP010000137.1 GCA_025361285.1 Bacteroidales bacterium
TTTTTTCTTTACGAAGGGTGCATATTTGAATTTAAGTGCGTCGTAAAGTTGTCGTACCTTTTGGTTTGGCTCGGAGCAGCGTCTTATCGTTATCGCCTGGTCGTGAATGTTTTGCGCCAATTTAGTAACTGTTTATATTAATTGAAAACTACTCCACCTATTAATTGAAAAGTATACCAGTTATTAATCACGCAACGAATATTTATATTCGTTTAAAAAAAGATGATAACGATGTATGCAAAACAGGAAATAATATTAAACTAAAGTTTCCCACACCTAAACGCCTTTAAAATTGGGATGAAAACAAGCCGTTTTTCAATAATTTATATTTTTAAGATGCATATTGTTAAGAACATGTAAGAGCAATGTCTGATTTAGTTGATTTTTTCGGGATTATCTAAAAATCCTGACATGGATTGAAGAATGGTCTCTAACTTATTGCTGGCTTTATTGTTTTGCATTAGCTTCTCCATAATCTCCTCAATATCAACACATAAAATCTCCAATAGTTCCGTTATCAATTTCATAAATATTTTAATAAGGCGTTCCCATAATGTAAGCTCGAGTAATTTTTGTTGCGTTGCTCTAAATATCTCGCCCATTGTCTCGTACGATTCAAATCGTTTTTGCAGCGATAGTATTATATGTGTTACCAAAGTGAGGGTAGTATCGGCAATTTGACCGTCAAAATTGGTATTTTGGCTACGTCCTAACCGAAGATATTGTTTGCATTCCTTAAACAAAACCTCTATCGTCCATCTAATTTGATACAATTCAATGGCTTTTACGAACGATAGCGTTAAATCGGTTGTTAATAAAAGCGTGTATGTTTTTGATTTATTGTACTTTACAAAAAACAAATGAACCCTTTCGCCTTTATAGTCAACTATTAACGAGATGTAATGCGATCTATATAGCTTCGAATATTTGCCTAATTTGCGTTCGTTTTTGACTGTTAACTGATTTGCATTTTGCAACTTGCCATCAAACGTATAGTTTTTTTTGAATCAACTTCTTTAACTCTATTATAGGATGGTGTTTTGGTGCTACGTTTTTTTCGGTATTGTAATTTCAACTCTTTGGTAGTCAATCCGTAATTGCCTTTTTTTTCTTCCTCGCGGTGCATCGAAAAATCGAATGGTATTAGGTTTTTACCGTCCCAATAGGTTAATAAAAGCATCTTGAAGCCTAGTGGAAACGTTTTTGTTACATGGCTAAATATGCGACTAATAAACTCGATAGTTGTTCCTGTTTTAACAATATCGGTATCGTCAATTACAAAACATTTGATTCCATTGTTTTGATCTCCTTTCTCTTTTGTGATGGAAATGAATTGCTTAGCAAATCCAATAAGTAATTTACGCCAGTCCATCCGAACGTTGTTAATTAGGCGATAGAATGTATTGTCGTCAATTTTTGGAAGAAATGATAATGGTGAAGCATCCATTTGGCACACATTTAATCCACGTAATCGAAAGATAATAAGAGAAGTTAACAATACCGAAACGCATATTCCTTTACTTTTGAATGTGTTAAAGGCAGCCAAAAACTTGCTCGTTTTAAATGTTTTGACAAAATGAAGGACTCCCTTGTCGGTTTTATTATTATCGCTAAGAATGTTGCTTAACTCCCCTATATTGGCTATTTTTGACGACATAAGTAGTGGTTATGTTATAAAATGAATATTTGTTTGTAACTAATTCAAATATAACATATTATAGCGATTTAACCACTACTTTTTTGATATTTTATCGTTGATTATCAATGTTTTCTTTAGTAATTAACAATGAATATTCGATATGGTTATAGTTTCAACAACCACACGTGCCAGTTGTACATGGCCTGGCAATAACTCGCTTGCCATAACATACCACGACACAGAGTGGGGCGTGCCTGTTCACGACGATTATAAGCACTTCGAATTTTTGCTGCTCGATGGCTTTCAGGCTGGGCTAAGTTGGAACACCATTCTTAATAAACGCAATAATTTTCGGAAAGCTTTCGACAATTTTGATTTCAACATAATTGCTAACTACAACGAACATAAAGTATTGGAATTGATGAACGATGTTGGCATAGTTCGAAATAGGTTAAAAATTAGTGCTACTATATCAAATGCTCAGGCATTTATACAGGTACGCGAACTTTTCGGTACATTCGATGCTTATATATGGAGTTTTTTAAACAATAAACCAATTGTAAATTATTTTAACGAACATTCCGAAATACCCGCTAAAACAGTAATTTCCGATACTATGAGCAAATATTTAAAAAAGCGCGGATTTCGCTTTGTAGGCTCAACAATATGCTACGCTTATATGCAGGCCGCTGGAATGGTTAACGACCATTTAGTAACGTGTTTTAAGCATAGTGATTTAAAGTAGAACGTTGTATATATAAAACCTATAAAGTGTTCTATATTAACATTGTACGATTATGGAAACGGATAAAATTTCCCGACGCAATTTTTTAGGTAAAACAACGGCTGCCACAATAGCAATTACTGTTGTACCCAGCATGGTGCTTGGTAGCCGTGTGGGCAAAGTCGCGCCAAGTGATATGTTAAACATTGCAGCTGTGGGAATTGGAGGCGTTGGAAAAACGAACCTTAATGCTGTAAATAGGACTGAAATCATTGTTGCTCTGTGCGATACAAATTGGGAATACGCCAAAAGCGTATTCAATGCCTATCCGAATGCAAAAAAGTTTTACGATTGGCGTGTAATGTTAAACGAAATAAATAAATCCATCGATGCCGTAATTGTTGCAACACCCAATCACAGCCATTGTGTTATAGCAGCCAATGCAATAGCAATGGGCAAACACGTTTATGTGCAAGCGCCCTTGGCACACACTGTTTACGAAGCTCGTTTGCTTGCCGAACTTGCCGCTAAATATAAGGTAGTTACGCAAATGGGTAATCAGGGAAGCTCCGGAAATGGTGTTCGCCAAATTTGCGAATGGATTTGGAACGGCGAAATTGGCGAAATTCTGAAAATAGAAGCATTTGCCGACACAACCGAGCAATATTTATTTAAAAATGAAGCACTTCAACTATATTCAGAGACAGAAAACATAAATTGGGACATATTTTCTAGTCCCTCGCAATTACGCTCATATAGCAATTATTGTCAACCATTTAACTGGCGAAGATCGTTTGATTTTAGCTCAGGCAAAATTGCCAATATGGGTTGCCATATTCTTCATCCAGTTTTTAAGGCAATGAAACTTGGATATCCAACAAGGGTTCAAGGAAGCTCCACGCCTATATTAGACCATTATATGCCTGATGCAGAAATAATTAAGTTTACTTTCCCCGAAAGGGAAGCCGATAAAAATTCCAAAATAAAATTTCCTGAATTAGAAGTAACATGGTTCGACGGCGGCATACTACCCATGAAACCGAAAGACTGGCCAGTGGGTAGTAGCCTGAGCAATAGCGGTGGAGGAGTTGTTTTCCACGGCACTCGCGACACACTAATTTGCGGTGGTTATGGTAAAAGCCCGTGGTTATTGTCGGGTCGAAAACCAGTTGTAAATGAAACACTTCGTCGAATTGGAACATCGCACGAAATGGATTGGGTGCAGGCGTGCAAGGAAAACGAATCTTCGCGAAGGGTTTTATCATCGCCGTTTGCCGAAGCGGCAGTATTAAGCGAAATGATTTCGATAGGCTCAATGGCAGTGCGCTTGCAAAGCCTTAATAGGGAACTAGATTGGAACGCAAAGGCTATGACTTTTACAAATATTGCAGACACCGACAACATAGAACTACCTGTTAAACAGAATTTTATCTCAAAAAATAATGCTGACATCCTCATCGAAAATACACGGGGAAATGTGTCGGCCAAAGAATATTTGCAACAATTAATTAAGCCAACGTACCGCAAGGGTTATAATTTGCCCGAAATGAACGTTTAAAATTTGATGGAGTAATATTTTATATATCGTAAAGCACATTAAATGAAAGCATTATTGGCAATACCGACAGCAATTCTTTTAATAGTTACAACATTACAATCGTGTAAAACAACAGGTGGAAACAAGCCTGAAACGGATTCATTAAAGGTTGGAGTTTTTCAAAACGATTTTGCACCAAAGTTTACCGAACCAAACTCCCTTTCTTATGAGGAAAAATCGGAAGGTTGGGTACTGCTTTTCAATGGTACAACAACCAACAATTTTAGAGGTTACAATAGCGATTCGTTTCCCGAAAATAGTTGGGAAATAACCGATGGAACGTTACATTGCACTGGTATTGACACCGTTAAAACAAGTTTAGACAACAGTATTATTACTTTAGATAAATATACCGATTTCGAATTGTCGCTCGACTGGAAAATAAGCTCTGGCGGCACTAGCGGAGTGTTTGTTTTAGTTCAAGAGAAACCTAACGAGCCTATTTGGAAAATAGCTCCAAAAATGCAACTTGTTGATAACAAAGTGTTTTTGAGTAATAAATTAGTCAACAACGATATTCGCAAAGCAGGTTCGTTATGCGATATTATTCCCGCAAAACCATTGAATGCTAAACCCACAGGCGATTGGAATAACATTCGTATTATAGTTTTTAGGGGTACTATAGTTTTTTACCAGAACGGCGAAAAAGTACTCGAATTTCAGATTGGTTCAAAGGAATGGAACAACTTGATTAATAAAAGTATATATAAGGGTAAGTCCGAAATTATTAACCTTGGAGGCGCCGATAGAAATGGGCATATAGGTCTGCAGAATACCGGATCCGAGGTTTGGTTTCGCAATATAAAAATTCGAACCGTACAATAAATGGTTTTTGCAACTCCTAAATAAAATCTCTAGGTTTAACTTTCCTGCTAATACATTTTGCTATATTTACGAGAAGTTAAAAGCTTCGGCTAATTGAATGTACCTTATTGATTGTCTGCATGAAAAGTATGTCATTTAAAAGCATATATCTTTCTTGCCTTTTTTATTTTTTTGCTACAAGCATAATAAATGCTCAATTCCAAAACTCGAAATTCGACTACCTAACTACCGACAACGGATTGTCGAGTAATTTAATACAGAGCATATTACGCGACAGCAAAGATTATTTCCTAAATTGAGCGATTGTATAATTTGGGTGAGCTCTTTGTGCTGCCGACCATTTTTTTTAAGTGATTTTTTGGTGATTTTGACTTTTGGGACTGTTTTAGGATGGTTTTTTAACGAAAAATATTTACATACATGTATTAAATGGCTCATATTTTAATAAATAGGCATAACTTTCCCTTTATATTTAAATTGCCCAATTATTCCCCTTACTTTAGACCCTATACAAATTGTATTTTTGGTGGGCTTTGGCATTTTTGCCATAAGTCTGTAATATTTATCGTGTTATATACCGTTGTAGTTACGCAAAGTGTTATGTTACGTGCGTGAGAAATTAATTTAGCTGCAAAATCAATCATTAATCTTCGAAAAGTATTGGGATACACCGTAATAGGAATAATGTCGGGAGTTATGTCGCGTTTGTAGGTTTCAAATATAAAATGGGTT
>JANYAP010000085.1 GCA_025361285.1 Bacteroidales bacterium
CCAGATTCCAGATCCCTGCGGATATTCCTCGATCGGCCCTTCGCTCTGAACCTTCTGGTTCACGAGGAACCGATGGAAGGTCTTTCGCATGAAGTTTGTTCACTGGCAGGAACGTTAAAATTAGGGAAATTGATCGCCTTCTGGGATGACAATGGTATATCCATTGATGGTGAAGTCGAAGGCTGGTTTACTGATAACACCCCCAAACGTTTTGAGGCTTACGGTTGGCATGTGGTTGCCGATGTCGATGGGCATAAAGTTACCGTCGATGCTGGGCCTAGTGTAGGTGGAAATAACGAAGGTCCACGTCCTAAATCGCTTATGATGGTCGCTTTAGCTGGATGCACCGGAATGGATGTTATTTCTATATTGAAGAAAATGCAAGTCGATGTTACTACCTTTAACGTAAAGGTGGAGGGCGAAACTGTTGAGGAGCATCCAATGAAATTTCAACGCATGAAAATAATCTACGAAGTAAAAGGTGTTAATATTGAGTACGATAAAGTAAAAAAGGCAGTCGATTTATCTATCGATAGGTATTGCGGCGTAAATGCAAATTACCGCGATTCGATGCAAATGGAGCACGAAATAGTAATACTATAGCTTTTCTATTATAATAGTTCGGTACGTTTTTGTAACTTGGTTATAAATAACAAGTTGAAATACATAGAAACAACTTGAACTATTTTTGTATTTCTATGTATTTTAATAACGTATTACTAATACGTGGAAATTGAAAAGTTTACCGAACTATTATATTAAATAACCCCCGTAAACTGCGACAGAAACCGTACATCGTTTTCCGAGTATATACGAATATCTTTAACATTGTATTTTAGCAGTGCAATACGCTCAATGCCCATACCAAAGGCATATCCCGAATATAGTTTCGAATCTATATTATTATAATCTAACACGTTAGGGTCAACCATTCCGCAACCAAGTATTTCCAGCCAGCCAGTATATTTGCATAAATTGCAGCCTTTACCATTGCAATTACACGAAATATCTACCTCGGCCGATGGTTCGGTAAACGGAAAATAGGAGGGACGCAACCTTATTTTTGTCGACGATCCAAAATATTCTTTTGCGAAAAATAATAATGTTTGTTTCAAATCAGCAAACGAAACATCCTTATCAATATACAAACCTTCAATTTGATGAAAAAAACAATGCGAACGTGCCGATATTGCTTCGTTACGGTAAACACGGCCTGGCATAATCATTCTAATTGGCGGTTTGGTGTTTTCCATAACTCTAACCTGCACCGACGATGTATGCGTGCGTAAAATTATTTCGGGCGTTTTGTTAATAAAAAAAGTGTCCTGCATATCGCGTGCCGGATGCTCAGGTGGAAAGTTTAATGCCGAAAACACGTGCCAGTCGTCTTCTATTTCAGGTCCATCGGTTATTGTAAATCCTAACCTGTTGAAAATTGCATTTATCTCGTTCTTTACCAGTGAAATAGGGTGTCGCGATCCAGTATTCTGAAAATCGCCAGGTAAACTTAAATCCTGCTTATTTATATTACTTGTTTCTTGTGATAAGTTATTTTTATTGTTGGTGTAAACATCAGTAATATAATCTTTTAACTCATTTACTTTTGGACCAACTTGCTTTTTTTCTTCAGGTGGTAATAATTTAAAATCTTCAAATATCTGGTTAATAATACCTTTTTTGCTTAAGTATTTTATTCTGAATACTTCTAACTCATCTATCGATGTAATTATTTGAGAAGCAATATCTTGTTGTATTTGGTTAATTTGCGATATCATAGTTTGTTGTTGAAAGTTATATGTTTGGCTCGTTTCGAAAGCACAAATTTAATTTTATTACTACGATGTAAAAAATTATTCAGTATTAAATATCTTTAACCTTTTAATTCTGAATCAATAATTTTATTTTTTTACCAATGAAAGTTCAAATAGTAAATAAGTCAAAGCATTCGTTACCAGCATATTCCACCCTTTTTTCGGCAGGCATGGATTTAAGAGCTAATATTTCCGAGCCTATTATTTTGGCTTCAGGTGCTCGAAAATTAATCCCTACTGGGTTATTTATAGCTTTGCCTAATGGATACGAAGCCCAAATTCGACCTCGTAGTGGTTTAGCCCTCAAGCATGGCATTTCGCTCGTAAACACTCCTGGAACTATCGATGCCGATTATCGTGGCGAAATTGGCGTTATCCTTATCAATCACTCAAACGAGCTGTTCGAGGTTAACGATGGAGAACGTATTTGCCAGATGGTTATAAATAAGTACGAGACTGTTGAATGGGATTGTGTTAACGAATTATCGATTACCGAAAGGGGAACTGGAGGTTTTGGGCATACTGGCAGGTAACTATATTTAGGCTGTAGTCTGTAGACTTAAGGCTGTAGCCTAAACCATCAAATATTATTCGTATAAAAATCACGATTTTATATTTTATAGCGAAGTTCCTCTAGCCTCTAGCCTATAATAATTTAAACATATTTATATTGAAAATTTTCTTCGTATTTTTGGTTTTGCTATGTGGGTGTGCAGCATCCAAAATCGCTACTACTACCGTATTTAGTGGGTCTAAATTTACATTCGATAAAGTCAAGTTTACTTATTCCGATTCAAGCACCGAAGTAACTCTTAAAGGGCGAATTACTGTTTTTCGCGATTCGTTGGTACAGTTTAAATTTTATGGACCTGTTGGCGTAGAAGTGCTTTCCGGAAAGTTCGATACAGCCTTGGTTTTAAAAAGCAACTATTTAAGCGATAATAATATACATTTAATTGAGACTATTAAACACGATATTGGTGTCGATATTAATGGAAAATTTGTGGAGCTGTTGCTCAGTTTTAAAACCGACCAAGTATTTCAAGAAATACTTCAACAGCGTAAATCTAATTTTAATGTTACTCTTTTGCAAAGTACTCCTGTTTCAAAATCCATTTCATTAGTCGATTCCGATACAAAATCGACCTACCTAATTACATTTGTAAATTGTAACAAAATACCTCTGCGAATCATTATCGAGCGTAAGGCTGCGGTTGGTTTTTGGAAGGTATTAATTGAGGTTTACAGTTTACATAATTAACCTTGTTTTTTATGAAGGCTACTTTTTTTTGTATCTTTTTGTTATACAGTGTTTTAAGCTATTCTCAAAGTAGGGGCGAGCTTGAAAAGAGGCGCAATACTACTTTACATGAAATTGCTGAAACCGAAAATCTACTCGAAAAAATTAAGAATAATAAAACCGAATCGCTCGAAAAATACAATTTAATTAACCGTAGAATTGTTTTAAGAAATAAACTAATTGAGAGTTTAAATTTCGATTTAATTGAGGTCGATAATAAACTTAATGACCTTGAACGTGTTACTTCTTTATTAAGCAAGGATATAGCTACTATAAAAAACGAATATGCAAAAATGATTTACTTGTCGTATTTAAACCGAGGCGAGCTCAATGGGTTAATTTATATTTTAGCCTCTAAAGATGTAAGTCAGGCATATAAACGGCTGGTTTATTTAAAGCAATATTCGGGTTATCGCAAAAACCAAATTAGCATTATAAAGGGTGTACAAAATACTTTAAATGGTGAAATTACTGAATTGGAAAGTACTAAAACTGAGAAATTTAAGCTTATTGGAGCAAAAGAAAGGGAAAATTCTAATCTAAAATTCGAGTTAGAAGAAAAGAGCAAAAGTGTTGCTCTTTTGAAGAAACAGGAAGGCGAATTGAGCAAAATGCTTAAGGAAAAAAATAGAATAGCCGAAAAGCTTAAGTTAGAAATTGAGAATGTTATTCAGTCCGAAATTAAGTCAAGAGCGCATGCCAAGAAGGAAGTAGCTATAAAGATGATTAATTCCGATGCTGTACTTTCTAATAATTTTAGAGATAATAAAGGCAAATTACCGTGGCCTACCGATAATGGAGTTGTTTCAAATTCTTATGGCGTCCATCCACATCCTATTTATAAAGGGGTGAAGATTACAAATAATGGAATTGATATTTCAACTAATGCCGATTCCGAAGTTCATGCTATCTTTGACGGCGAAGTAAGTATGGTTAAGTTTATTTTAGGAGCTAATTATTTTGTTCTTGTACGCCACGGAAATTTTATCTCGGTGTATTTAAATGTTGTTGATATTAAAGTTAAAATTGGCGATAAGGTAAAGGTAAATCAATCTATAGGAAAGGTTTATACCGATCGCGACTCAAAATCAAGTATTTTGCATGTCGAAATTTGGGAAGAATTGAATAAATTGGATCCCGAAATTTGGTTAAAAAGGATATAATTTTATATTTTTGTAATATAATTATGTAACTTGGTCAAGTTAATTTGGGATTAGGTAACAATTGAAATGATTTTCAGTATAAAGTAAAAAAACTTAAATGGAAAAAGTCTTGAATATACCATCAAAAATTGAAAATCTGAGGATTGTAGAAAAGGCGATTGATGAACTTTCGGCAGAATACGACCTTAATTCCGAATTATATGGGAATATCCTTATTGCTGCTATCGAGGCTGCAAACAATGGTATTTTACATGGAAATAAGCTTGATGAAACTAAAAATATTAATGTTACTTTTTTAGTGTCCAAGGAAAATTTAATAATTACCGTTAAGGATCAGGGTCAAGGGTTTGATTATCAGCACATTCCCGATCCTACATCACCCGAAAATATAGAAAAAATTAACGGTAGAGGGGTTTTTCTCATGGAAAAGCTTTCCGATAAAATTAATTTTTACGAAAATGGCAGTAAGGTCGAGCTTGTTTTTAATCTATAATTTTGAACATAAATTTTTTTGTCGATAGTACATCTTTTACTTTAAAAGATAAGAGAAAACTTAAAAGTTGGATTAGGAATATTTGCGTAGTTGAAAATAAAGTTATTGGCAATTTAAATTTTGTTTTTACATCGAACGATAAAATTTTGGACATCAATGTTCAATATCTTAATCATCATTATTTTACCGATATTATTACGTTTAATTATAATGAAGGTAATGTTATTAGTGGCGATATTTACATAAGTGTCGAAAAAGTTAGAGAAAACTCCGTTGTATACAACGCGTTATTTCAAACAGAACTTTGCCGTGTTATCATTCACGGCATTTTGCATTTAATTGGCTACAACGATACGTCTAAAAAGCAACAAGCCATTATGCGAAGTAAAGAAGACGAAGCTTTGAAAGTATTACATGAGAAATTTTATATTAGTTAGATAATTAACGTTTTGTTGGTTGCTAATTATTTTTTATTTGGTTATATATGCTTATAAAATACGATATAATTGTTGTAGGGGCTGGGCATGCTGGTTGTGAGGCCGCAGCAGCAGCTGCCAACATTGGGGTTAAAGTACTTTTAATTACTATGGATATGAGCAAATTTGCTCAAATGTCCTGTAATCCGGCAATGGGTGGTATTGCCAAGGGTCAAATTGTGAGGGAAATTGATGCCCTAGGAGGCTATTCGGGCATTGTTACCGATAGGTCAACTATTCAGTTTCGTATGCTTAATAGGTCGAAGGGGCCTGCAATGTGGAGCCCTCGTGCACAATGCGATCGATCGATATTTTCGCTCGAATGGCGTAACATTTTAGAAAGTATTCCTAATATCGATTTTTGGCAAGATTCTGTTAATTCCCTTATCATAAATAATTCAAATGTCGATGGAGTTAAAACTGTTGGTGGAGTTTCATTTTATTCGCAAAGTGTTATTTTAACTAATGGCACTTTTTTGAATGGACTTATGCACGTTGGCAAGAATCAAATGGTAGGAGGTCGTATTTCCGAACCTTCCTCAACCGGTATTTCAGAGCAACTTTTGGAGCATGGTTTTGAGGTTGGACGAATGAAAACTGGAACACCTGCACGGTTGGATGGACGATCGATTAATTTTTCGGTTTTGGAGAGGCAAGACGGCGAGGAGCAAGGCGGTAAGTTTTCTTTCCTTCCAGCTTCCGCTAACTCAAGCAATCTACGCCCATGTTATATCACTTATACGAATTCTGCAGTTCACAATATCTTAAAAAAAGGCTTTGAAGATTCTCCATTGTATAATGGGATTATTAAAGGTATGGGTCCACGGTATTGTCCGAGTATTGAGGATAAGGTTGTGAGGTTTGCTAATAAAGAATCGCATCAGCTTTTTTTAGAACCCGAAGGAGCTACTACTGTTGAGTATTACTTAAATGGGTTTTCATCGTCGTTGCCATGGGCAATAC
>JANYAP010000090.1 GCA_025361285.1 Bacteroidales bacterium
TACCAATACCAACGACAATCCAGTAGTACCTATAATGTTTAATAGTGGTTCAAATGGCAATTACACAATCAGTTGTTCGTTCGATTCGAGTAAATGCAAAATACTAATGCTCGAGGACAAGCAAACACATTTCATACAAAATTTAAAAGAATGCAGTACGTACCGTTTTCAGTCGTCGACCACCGACAATGCCAACCGATTTGTGTTATACTTTGGAGTAGAAAAAAATCCATCGAAGAAAGATGAACTGCCAGCAAGAATCTATACAGAAGGTAATCAGTTAATTATAGATTTAACACTTATTGGTAAACCAACCGATTCTTATGTTTACAACATGGCAGGACAACTGCTGTATCGGCAAAAATTAATTGGCGAAACGGAGCACAGTACAACAATAAATGTAAGCACACAAGTGTTGGTGGTTTACCTAAAGAACCCCGATGGAACAATGTGTAGAAAAATTATTTGGGGCTTGCATTAGGCATTTTACAATTCCCGACGAAATTAGTTCCTTTGCAATAAAAAGCATGCTTCAAATCAACCATTTTGTTAATAACACTTGGAATTTGGAAATTATCTCTCGCACAAGCCGACGGATTAATTTAAACCAGCCAAAAAAACGCCATCGAAATCTAAGGGGCTTAATTTATATTTTTATTGAGTAAATGTGTTTTTCCAGTAGAGAATTTATACCGACTGAATAGTTACAATTTTTTTAAAGAAGGTTCATATACCCCCCTATATATTACAAAGTTTATTCTCCATTATTTGAATAACCTTTTTTTCAATATATTAACTTACCAATCAGAGATATAAGTATAGTTAGATTGACGGCTATGCGCTATTACCCGAAATGACGTCCTGTACAAACCAAATACAGGCTTAGTTGATATAGCATTAGACGTAAAAACATATATCAAGTCAGTATTTGGCGCATCAAGCCCCCAGTACAAAAAGATAAGCAAGATAAAGTTTACAAAACCAAGATAAATTGCCGCAACAAGCTACCTGATTAAAATAAAAACGTCAGCACTTTATAAAACAATAAGAGGGTTTGAAATATTAACCTAAGTGGCTGACGTTTTTATTAAAGCATCTGAAATATTAAGCGGAGGGTTTTAAACATTTATAAAAGGGTTTCAAGTTTATGTCAAAGTGTTTTATACTTTTAACGAAGAATTTTAAATATTATACAGAGAGATTGAAGATTTTACCAAAGGGCTTAATGTAATATATAAAGGGATTTAAAAAACGAATAAAGCAAAGGTTGTATCAAGCCCCCGCACACTTGCAATTTGCACAAAACCCACCCTCATGCCACAAAATTGTAAATATTATTTCCCGAGTGTTTCGGCCATTTTTTGTATATGAAATGGCGTTGTACCGCAGCATCCCCCAATAATATTTGCTCCCGCCTTTACTAAACTGGGTACAAAGCTTGCCATCATTGCGGGCGTTTCGGGGAAAACAGTAATGCCATCGTTATATATTGGCATACCAGCATTAGCGTGTATAAGTATAGGGATGGTTTTATTTATCAATCGTATCTCTTCGGTTATTGTTATCATTCCTTCTATTCCGTTGCTGCAATTAGCTCCAATAATGTGTGCTCCAGCATCTATTAAGGCATTCACCATTTCGGTGGGCGAAACACCCATCATCGATCTGTATTCGCCTTGCAACGTTCGGTCGAAGGTCATTGTGCAAATTACCTCGCACGAAGTGTTTTCGCGAGCGGCTTTTATTGCAATACGAGCCTCGTCTAAATCGGTCATTGTTTCAATAACTAAAGCATCTACACCGCCTTCAAATAGCGCAATGGACTGTTCTTTATAAGAGTTGTAAAGCTCTTGCTCGGTAACATCGCCCATCATAAGAAGCTTCCCTGTCGGTCCAATAGAACCTATAACGTATTTATCGTTACCAGCAGCTTTACGCGATATCTCAGCGGCTTTTCTATTTATTTCATAAACTTTGTTAGCCAATCCGAAAGGTTCTAGTTTATAGCTATTTCCTCCAAAGCTATTAGTCTCAACCATATCGGCGCCAGCATCTATATAGCTTTTAGCAATTTCATAAACTTCGGCCGAATAATTGATATTCCATAATTCGGGACATTCGCCTGGTTGAAGTCCTTTTGCCTGCAGTAACGTTCCCCAGGCACCGTCGGATATAAGTATTTTGCCAGACGAAACAAGTGTTGTAATGGTTGGTTTCATATGTTAGGAGTTGAGTTATTAGATTACTTTCATTGCCACCTAGGCAAAGATAATTTATTTTAGTTTCCGTTAATTGGCATTAACGGTAATATGAATTTTCAAATTAACAATATGTTTCGCAATAATAGAAAAATGCATACACTGCGCATGATAATTTGTTGCCCATTTTTTATATTTTTGCACACTTTAAACACGATGTATGGAAATGAAAAATATTGAGTTTACTTCGGATCAATTCCGCCAATTGGTTAAGTTAGTTTACCTTGGGCACTGGATTTCCAACTCGCATAAGGATGAACCCGATAAGCTGTTTGATGAAATGCAGCAATATATTTACAGTAGAGCTAAGGTGTTTGCGTGCGACGATTTGGTTGATTTCGACTCGACATATAACAAAACGTATCCATCGTTGGATATGGAGGAGGAACTCGATGTAGTTGTACAGGATTACGACGAATACGTTTTTTGGGAGGAACTGGCTTGGCGCATGGCCGAGCGCGATTTTGCCAAGAAATTCGACCACGCTCAAATTTTGTGCATGACTAGCGACGAAATTTTTCGCGAAAAAAACACTTTTGCCGATAAATATTTCGAGGAGTTTAATATAAGTGGTATCGAGAACCTTACGTTAGAAAAAAAGTAACACTTTTCGATTTCAATTTATTTTTAACTTTTTAACCAATCGTGAAATTGAAAAATGATAAGTTTAACGAAATATTGTTACCAGTTTTAAAATAAAAAAGGAACTTGCGAGTTCCTTTTTTAATTGTATGTAATTATGCTGATTATTCTTCATCGGCAGTTTCCTCGGTTACTTCTTCGCTTTCAACACTATCGTCTTCTCTGCCAATAGTGGAATCGTCTCCAGCCGATGAGCCATCATCGCCAAATTCTTTTTCAAATTCTTCCTCGGTTAGGTTATCAATTTTAACATCAACCTTAATTAAATAGCTTGCATCAATGGTATCCACGGTTATTGCGTAGAAAAAGTCATTGTTGGGCTTTTGCACTTTAATAACAAAATCGCCATATCCGTTCGGATATTTCTTCTTAATAGCCTCAAGCACTTCGGCTGAACAATTCCTGTAACTAACAACTAATTTCTTTTTCTTTTCCATTGTAAAGCATCATGTTTTTTAACGGTGTAATTATACATATTAAATTTAAAAATTAAAAAGCAATAAAAACTTTTTATTTGAAAAAATATTTGAAACAATTATTAAGGCACTTATACCGAAGGTACATAAAAACTCGTCGATTAAACCCCTAAACAAATAAATTTATTGTGGTTCGAATTAGTACCAACCTTTGTAATAGCTTTTCCACCTGTGCCAGAGGCAACATATTTGCTCCATCGGACTTAGCTTTGGCGGGGTTAGGGTGCGTTTCCATAAAAATGCCATCGGCGCCAACCACTATGCCTGCGCGGGCAATGGTTTCAATCATATCGGGTCGTCCGCCTGTAACACCTGCGCTTTGGTTAGGCTGCTGCAGCGAATGTGTGATATCGAGTATAACAGGAAAGCCAGTTCGCTTCATTTCCACAATGCCACGATAGTCAACAATTAAATCCTGATATCCAAACATAGTACCGCGGTCGGTTAGCATAACTCTGTTGTTGCCCGATTGAACCACTTTTTCGGCGGCAAATTGCATGGCATCGGCTGCAAGAAATTGCCCCTTTTTAATATTCACTATTTTGCCTGTTTTACCAGCAGCAACCAGCAAATCGGTTTGGCGACAAAGAAATGCAGGAATTTGAAGGATATCGACATACTTTGCAGCCATTTCGGCATCGCTTTCGGTATGTATATCTGTAACTACTGGTACTTTAAAGGTTTCCTTTACTTTAGCTATAATCTGTAATGCCTCTTCATCGCCAATGCCTGTAAACGAATCGAGTTTAGAGCGGTTTGCCTTCTTAAACGAAGCCTTAAAAATATATGGTATCTGCAACTTGTTAGTTATTTCGAGGAGCTTCTCGGCTATTTCGAAACAATTCGCCTCGCTTTCCACCACACAGGGTCCAGCAAGGAGAAAGAAGTTGCCCGAATTAGTGTGTTTAATATATGGTAATGTGCTTATCATGAATTATAAATTATGAATTATGAAAAAAAGCTACGCAGCCAATTTATTAACCTTGCAGCCTATACTTACAATTCGGCAAATGTAATAATTTCTTAATATCCGTATTTACCTTTCCATAAATTATGCAGTCGAACAACAAATTCTTTTTCGCGGGCATTATCCTGAGGTATATAAAACGAGGTGTTTGCTATCTGATTGGGCAGAAACTCGTCGATTACAAAGTTATTGCTGTACGAATGTGCATATTTATAGTCGTTTCCGTACCCAAGTTCCTTCATAAGCTTTGTGGGGGCGTTGCGAAGGTGAAGCGGCACAGGCAAATCGCCGGTTGTTTTAACAAGCTCAAGTGCCGCGTCGATAGCCAAATACGCGGAATTGCTTTTGGGCGAATTGGCAAGATAAATGGTAGTTTCGGACAGAACAATGCGGGCTTCGGGCATGCCTATTTGGTGTACCGATTGAAAACAACTGGTAGCCATTAATAACGCATTGGCATTGGCTAGTCCCACGTCTTCGGCGGCCAAAATAACCAAGCGGCGGGCAATAAAAAGCGGATCTTCGCCACCAGCAATCATACGCGCTAAATAGTAAACTGCGGCGTTAGGGTCGCTTCCGCGGATGGATTTTATGAATGCCGAAATAATGTCGTAGTGCATCTCGCCGTCCTTATCGTAGGTAGCAATGTTTTGTTGAATACGCTCCACCACCATTTCGTTGGTTATCACAATATGTTCGGTAGGTATTTCGCTGCCATTGAATTCGGTATTTACTACTAACTCTAACACATTTAGTAGTTTACGTGCATCGCCACCCGATAGGCGCAACATAGATTCGTATTCCTTAATTTCAATAGGCAAATTTTTAAGGTCGAAATCGGTTTTTAAAGCGCGCTGAAGTATTAGCATCAAATCGTCTTTGTCGAGCGACTTAAGTGTATATACCTGACAACGTGATAATAGAGGGGTAATAACTTCGAACGATGGGTTTTCGGTGGTAGCACCAATAAGCGTTACAATGCCCTGTTCCACAGCCCCAAGCAGCGAATCCTGTTGCGATTTGCTAAAACGATGTATTTCGTCGATAAAAAGTATGGGCGATGGACTGTTAAAAAACTTATTATTCTTAGCACTTTCAATGGTTTCGCGAATATCCTTAACACCCGAATTTACGGCACTTAGATTATAAAACGGACGGTTTAACTTTTGTGCAATTATTTGAGCAAGTGTAGTTTTGCCTACCCCTGGCGGACCCCATAGGATAAACGATGATACCGCGCCCGATTCGATCATTTTACGCAATATGGCACCTTGCCCCACCAAATGCCGCTGACCTATGTAATCGTCGAGCGTTTTGGGGCGCATTCTGTCGGCAAGAGGTTGGTTACTTCGCATTTAAGTCGTAAGACATTAGTAATAAGTACTGAGTAATAAGTACTAAGATAAAACATTCTTGACATTTGCACATCTGTAATTTGTAATCTTTAATTTTTCTCGCGTTAAAGTTAAAACAAAAAGCACATCGATGTACAAAAGAAAGAGATGCTTTATCGCAAATAAATTATACATTTGTAACTATACAGTTTAATAATCAGTATAAACGGAACACCATAAAAACTTAATTGACATGGACTACAAGTTAAAATTTTTACTGTCCGCTTTTGCTGGACTTCTTATTTTGCAGACCTCTAACGCTCAGCTTAATAAAGTTGGCGAATTATTATCGGGTTCAAAAGCCGATGCCGAGCAAATATTATCGGCATACGTGCAACCATACGCCAAAGCATTTGGTGCCGATTTAAACGGTGGCTGGTACAACACAGCCAAAACTCACAAACTTGGCGGTTTCGACCTTACATTGTCGGTAAGTACTGCTTTTGTGCCTGCGGCCGATAAAACATATAATGTAAAGGATTTGAATTTAATTACTAAACCAATAATTACAGGTAACGAAGCGCCAACGGTTGCTGGTAAGAGCAGTACGCGTCCAGAACTTGTTTACCAAAAGGATATTGGAGGCACTAAATATACTTATGCTACCGTTAAAACTCCAAATGGAGCAGGTTTGGGTTTTATTCCAGCCCCAATGATTCAATTAGGTATCGGCTTAATAAAGGAAACCGATATTACTTTGCGCTATTTACCCGATTTCAATCTGGCGGATTATGGTAGTGTTGGAATTAAAGGTATTGGCATAAAACATAGTATAAAACAATGGATACCAGGTATTAAGCATGCTCCATTTTTTCACCTATCGTTTTTTGGCGGATATACACAACTTAAATCGAAAGTAAATTTAGATTTTAAACCTAGCTTTTACACCAGCGATGCAACAGCTATCACGGTAACCAACAAATTCGATAACCAAAAAATGGAAATGCAGGTAAACGGGTTAACCTTGAATATATTAGCTTCGTTCGATTTACCAGTTGTTGCGTTTTATGGAGGCGTTGGAATAAGTAATACAAAAACATCGCTTAAATTATTAGGCGACTACCCAGTTGGTTCGATAGGAACAGGAGTTAATGCAGGCAAAGTTGTAGTAAATAGCCTATTAACAAATCCTCTTGATATTGAATTGAAAAGCACCGATGGAAGTGCCACTAAGCCAAGGCTTAACGTGGGCGTTCGATTCAAATTAGCCCTAATGACAATTCATTTCGATTATACTTATGCCAACTACTCGGTTGCAACTGCGGGGCTGGGTTTAAGTTTCAGATAAAAAAATCATACAACGATTACTAATTTAAACGCAAAGATTACAAAGTTTAATATATTCATTATTAATACTTTGTAATCTTTGCGATTTTTCTTTGCTGCTTATCCTGAATATCAAAACAAGTTTTTTTGCCATGCAAAACACAACTAAAATAACTCTCGATCCCCTAATTACCTGCAAATATCGTTCCCTGTTGCGTGTTTCGCGTAACATACTTACCAACGAAGGTGTTGCCGATGTTCGCAAGGCATTTAATTTGGCATACGAGGCATCGGTAAATTATCAACCTGTTTTTGGTGAACCATACATAAACTATTGTATTTCAATAGCTAAGATATGTGTCGAAGAAATTGGTTTAGGTCGTTCTACCATAATATGCAGCCTGTTATATAACTTTGTAAAATCGGGCGAAATACCAATAGAAATAATTCGCGAAAACTTTGGCGAAACCATTGTAACTACTATTAACGATTTAACAAAAATTTCGAGTATAGAGTCGCCAAATAGCGCCGACCAATCCGAAAACTTCCGCAAACTGCTCCTGTCGCTGGTTACCGACGTGCGGGTTATTCTCATAAAACTTGCCGAACGGCTGCAAATTATGCGTACGCTCGATTCGTTCAACCCATCAACGCGCCTGCCAATTGCCACCGAAACGTTTTTTCTGTACGCCCCATTGGGTCATCGGTTGGGCTTGTATAAACTTAAATCGGAGCTCGAAGATATTTCGCTTCGCTTTACCGACCCCGATGCCTACAACACCATTTCGAAAAAACTCGAAGTAACTGCTGCCGCACGTAATAAATTTATTAGGGAATTTATACAACCAATTAAGGATGAGTTAACTAACCAAAGTTTCAATTTCGAAATTAAAGGGCGACTTAAATCGGTGTATTCTATTTATAATAAGATGGTTAAGTTGAATGTCGATTTCGAAGAAGTTTACGACATATTTGCCATACGCATTATTCTTACCACCGATGTTAAAACCGAGAAATCCGACTGTTGGCGGGCATATTCGATAGTTACCGATTTTTACCAACCCAACCCGTTACGCATGCGCGACTGGATATCTATCCCAAAATCGAACGGATACGAATCGCTTCATACAACGGTTGTTACACCTTCGGGCAAATGGGTTGAAGTTCAAATACGAACGACTCGAATGAACGAAATTGCCGAAAAAGGTTTGGCCGCCCACTGGAAATACAAAGGTGGTGAAGTTGAAGATGAAAGTGAAGGCGATAGCGGTTTAGATGCTTGGCTTACCAAAGTTCGTGAGGTGTTAGAAGCTCCCGAATCGGAAACCAACGATTTTATCGATACCTTAAAACCAAGCCTTTACACTAAAGAGATTTTCGTTTTTACTCCTACCGGCGATCTAAAAAAGCTTCCCGCAGGTGCCACCGTGCTCGACTTTGCTTTCGACATACACACTAACGTTGGTAGTGCTTGCATTGGCGCAAAAGTAAACGGCAAAAGCGTTCCTATTCGCCATGTGTTGCAAAACGGCGAACGTGTTGAAATTCTGACTTCTAAAATTCAAAAACCAAAAACCGATTGGCTGTCGTTTGTTGTTACATCGAAGGCTAAAAGCAAGATAAAGAACTTTTTACGAGAGGAATTGCAGAAAAACTCCGAGCAAGGCAAGGAAGTATTGTTGCGTAGATTAAGAAATTGGAAACTCGAATTTAACGATCATAATATTAATAAGTTATTAAAACATTACAAACTTAAAACTGTAACCGATTTGTATGCAGCTATTGCTCAGGAAAAATTCGATGTTTCTGACATTAAAGTTCTATTAAATGAAAAAACCGAATTAGCCAGAACGCCAGAAAAAATTGACGAAGAAGCAATAGAGAAAATTTCGAAAACGCATTCCCTTAAAACCGACGATTTTCTTGTTATCGACGAAATACTCGATAAGCTCGATTATAAGCTTTCGAAATGCTGCAGCCCAATTTTTGGCGACCCAATTTTTGGTTTTGTAACCATAAGCGAAGGGGTTAAAATTCATCGCATTAACTGCCCAAACGCAGCACAAATGATATCGCGATACGGCTACCGCGTTGTAAAAGCTGCTTGGACTCGCTCCGATGGTTCATCGTTATATCAAGCTGAAATTAAAGTAGTTGGCGTTAACGATATTGGTATTGTTAGCCGAATAACCGATGCTATTTCGAAGGATTTGAAAGTGAATATGCGCTCGATATCAATCGATACCAGCGATGGCATGTTCGAAGGTTATATTAAGCTGTTTGTTAAGGATACAAGCCATTTAGATATTCTTATAAACAAGCTAAAGCGCGTAAAAGGTGTGTTGAACACAAGTCGCATTTCGGCTGTTTAAACGGCAGTAAAAACAGCCAATTGCAAACGGTATATATTTCATATTTTCGTTTATATTTACAGTAAAAAATATGTTCTCCTTTAAGTTGCTATTTATGATTCGATTACTTAATTTACTTTTCGCTATCCTTTGTGTAATTGCATTTTCGTGCAAACCCGATATTTTAGAAACCAATCTTGGATCGCTCGACATTTCCGATGGTTTTGCGTTAGTAATTCCCGACACGTCAAATACTTACAATCCAAAATTGGTAATAGAAACCAACAAATCTGGGCTATATAAAATTACGGGAAGTTCAAGTTTGCAAAATGTGTCGTTTATTTCAACCGATGGACGTACCATGGACGATAAATACAATGCCGAAGCCATGTACGACTTAAATGCTGCATATTTGTTTATAGTGCTTTCGAAAATTAATACTACGCCCAAATTGTTTGAAAGTTATGTAGTTAACAAATATACTGGAGACGTTAAAGCAACCGATTATGTTTTTTATCCGCAAACCATTGATAATGGAATACTTGTTATCGATTATCGATCGAAAGCCTTTAAAATGGGCAAGGAAAACGAATTTTACTGCTTTTTCGACCAATCGATCGAAAAAATAAGTATTAGTAAATCTAACGAAGTATCGTTCAACAAAGTAACAATTCCATCGACAACAAATTCGTCATTCAAGGTTGATAATGAAGGTAATATATTTACCGATGGCAAAATAGTTACCTCGTCGGCAACGGTTGATGTTGAATGGTATGTAAGCGGCAAGTCTATTATATCGAAGGGTTTTAGTAAAGGTTTTTTTATGACTACCGCAAAAGATACTTCAATAGAAATAAGCAAGTTAACTATAGAAAACGATGTTGTTAAAAGCGAAATACTTAATGATATTGGCAAGGGCTCCGATCCATGGTTGTTTCGCGGAAGCGCTGCGTTTACAAACCTAAATTGCACTTTTTTTATGTTTAACAAAGGTATTATTAGCATTAATAACCTCGAAACTAAAATGTTACCGCTTTCAATATATCAATTGTCGAGCATCGATTTATTCGATTATTCTAAAAAGAAATTGTACTTTACTGGCAGTAGCTATAACGATGAAAACAAAAAAATGTTTGTAGAACTAAACCCAGAAAAGACCAGCGAATATTCTTCAACACCAAGCACCACAAGCTATGTGAGTAAAATTAACGTAACATTAAACAACATTGTTACTTATATTTCAACCCACTTTACCAATAATACCGAAACATTTTACGTTATACCAGAAACAGAGAACGTAAAGGAAGTTGTTAATAAACAAAAACTTACTGTTAAACAGATTATGGGGTATAGATAGGGGAATGTGAAGATGTGATGATAGGGGAATGTGAAAATTTCAAATTACAGATGTGCAAATTACAACAATGATTTATCTCTGTACTCTGTACTCAGTACTCAGTACACTTTACTTATTACTAATGTCTTACAACTAATCCAATGATAAAAGCATTTCAATTTGCTCAAACACCTAAAATTATTTTGGGGAACGGTAAAATAGCCGAATTGCCTGGAATTACAAAAAGTTTTGGAGGCGAGGTGCTGCTTGTAACAGGCGCAAACTCGTTTTATTTTTCTAAACACGGCGAATATTTATTGAATACCTTCGAAATGACAGGCGTACGTTGCCATCACATAATTATTGCCCGCGAACCTTCGCCCGAAATGATTGACCATGCAGCAATTCGATACCGTGATACGAACATTCAACTGGTTATTGCCATTGGTGGCGGTAGCGCTATCGATGCAGGAAAGGCTATTTCGGCAATGCTTAACAAAACCGAGTTAGTTACCGAGTTTTTGGAAGGGGTAGGGTCGAAGGATCATCCTGGAACAAAAG
The DNA here is from genome assembly GCA_025361285.1 of Bacteroidales bacterium. Classification (GTDB taxonomy): domain Bacteria; phylum Bacteroidota; class Bacteroidia; order Bacteroidales; family JAAUTT01; genus JAAUTT01. The sequence goes on from JANYAP010000090.1 coordinate 11,252, forward strand.
TGCCTTTTATAGCCGTTCCAACTACCTCAGGTACAGGTAGCGAAGCAACTAAGAATGCCGTTATTTCGCGAATTGGCAGGAATGGCTTTAAACGATCGCTGCGCCACGATAATTTCGTTCCCGATTATGCAATTGTCGACCCCGAATTAACTTATAACTGCCCGCCAAACATAACTGCTGCTTGTGGCATGGATTGCTTTACACAGCTTGTTGAAGCCTACTTGTCCGATAAATCATCGGTGCTTTCCGATGCATTGGCACTCGACGGCATCCGCACCCTAACAAACTCGTTACCACGCGCTTGGAAATGGGGTCAAGATATTGAAGCACGCACAGGCATGTCGTATGCAGCTTTGCAATCGGGTATTTGCCTCGCAAATGCGGGGTTAGGAGTTGTTCACGGGTTTGCCTCGTCGGTAGGAGCATTGTACAACGTACCTCATGGTAATATTTGCGCTACATTAATGGCAACCGCTAACACAATAACCGTTAGGAAGCTACGCGAAGAAACGCCAAAGCATATTGCACTTATAAAATACGCCGAACTCGGAAAAATTACTTCCTCACAAGCAGGCAATTGCGACGAATATTATGTAGATGCGTTTCTCGATAAACTACACGAATGGACTGATACAATGAACATTGCCCGTTTAAGTAGTTTTGGCGTTACCACCGACGATATCGATAAAATAGTTTCGGCTACCGATTGCAAAAATAACCCTATAAAACTCAATAACAGCGAATTAAAGGAAATATTATTGCAAAGAATTTAGGCTGGAGGCTGGAGGCTGTAGATCTTCTGACTTTGCGTAAACTATATTGTCCTAATTATTACCATTATTTAAGTATTGATTTTATCTTTAAGTCTGCTCGGTAAATACGATTTAGTGTCATTCCGACCTACGTCGGAATGACAGCATACTTTTAAGGATCGCCAATCTGGAGGGTTGTTCCATTCTTGGAATTGTACGACTCTTCCAGCCTCCAGCCTAAAAGCTACTCTTCGGTAACCACAATCTTTTCAATTACATCGCCTTCGCGGATACTGTCGATAACATCCAAGCCATCGTAAACCTTGCCAAAGCAAGTGTGTACCCTATCGAGGTGGCTAGTATTTGAGCGGCTGTGGCACACAAAAAATTGCGATCCGCCAGTATCTTTACCTGCATGAGCCATCGATAGCACACCTCTATCGTGAAATTGATTATCGCCACCAGTTTCGCACTTAATTTTGTACCCTGGGCCGCCAACGCCAGTACCTTTAGGGCATCCACCTTGTATAACAAAGTTTGGTATAACCCTGTGGAACGTTAAACCATTATAAAACCCTTCCTTCGAAAGCTTTACAAAATTAGCAACCGTGTTTGGAGCATCTTTATCGAAGAAATTAACCTTCATAACTCCCTTTTCTGTGTGAATTTCTGCTTTTGCCATTTTTATCTTATTTATTTCGATTTTGAGGCTGCAAAACTACGTTTTTTTTCAATTATTACTAGCTTTTCGAAGTCGGTTATACTACCCATTTTTCAATTCCGACAAATCATTTTTATCTTCATTTATGCCTTATTTGCCTTAAAACACAACAAATACCTTATAATTTACAAATCATTATTCACATTTACAAGTTAATTATTTTAACTTTGGGCTGTTTTAAGCGTAAAAAGCAATATAATATACAATTATTAAAAAAAGTATATACTCCGTGAAATCAAATCTACCAAATAACCTAAACCGTTTTTCGAAATGCCAATACTACTGGCTAATGTTTGTGTTGCTAATCGTTGGCATGGCGCCACTAAAAGCACAAATAGATAAGGAATTTTGGTTTGCTATACCAAAGGAAACCCAAGGACATGGTTGGCTTGATGGAACTAACTTCGCTAGTTTTAAAATTATTAATATAGATAAGTCGTTTCCTGCAACAGTTAAAATTGAAATGCCATTAAACGATGTTGCATACCCTACCCAAACCATTGTTATACCGCCAGGAGAATCGTATGTACACATTTTGGCTACAACATATCCCCAGTTCGATGCCATATATGCCAACCCAACCGCCGGAAATGTTAAACCAATTTCAGGATCTACTAAAAGAGGGATACACATAATATCCGACGTAAACATCACAGTATATTACGATTATGATAATTTCTATAATAGGGAACTATTTGCGCTAAAAGGCGCAAATAGTTTGGGTACCGATTTTTTTACTCCATTTCAAACAATATGGTATAACGATTCTATAAATTATAGTCCAGCACCTACATCATCTATTGAAATTGTTGCAACCGAGAATGGCACAGTAGTAACTATAGAACCAACTGTTATTTTTCAAGGCTTTATTAGTTTAGCGAATATTACTATCAATTTAAATAGAGGTGAAACCTATTCACTTGTAGCTAAAATATACAATGGACGTTACCACCCTTCTGGTACACGCATAAGGAGTAATAAAAAAATTGCTGTATCTATTAACGACGATTCTGTTTGGCTTCAAAATTCAGGTGGCTGTCGCGACATAATAGGCGACCAATTAGTGCCTACCAATATTATAGGCAAGGATTATGTGGTTATGTGCGGTGATGCATCATTTATATCGCTTGGTGGCGGAGTAAAAAATCCGTTACGTGGCGAACAAATTTTCGTTGTTGCTACCGAAGACAATACAACTGTAACATTTCGAGATACATCTGGTACAATAATTTATTCAACGCTATTAAATAGAGGGGAAACCGATTATATTTCGCCTGATATAAATCTTCACGCACAGAATGCAATACATGTGAAAGGATCCGATTCAATTTACGTATTACACATTACTGGCATTGGTTGCGAAATAGGTGGCGCATTGCTACCTCCTATTACCGATTGTACTGGCTCATCGGAAGTTACATTTTATCGGTCGAGTACAGTTACTGAGTTAACGCTTAATCTTATGATTCAAATCGATACAGCCGATTCTAATAATCCAACTATAAAAATACCTTTTGATGCAGCCAACCAATCATACAAATTTTTTACTATTTATACTAAAAGTCTCCCTCCATTTAAAATTCCTAACGATTGGTTCGAGCCTATAAAATCGGCAGGATGGGCAGCTTTGAAAAAAGAGCATAGAGGTTTATCTACACTAATAATTCCTGAAAATGAACCCGTTACTATTAAAAATAGTAACTCCGATAACAGTTTTTTTCATTTGGGTATGACAAACGGCCAAGGTGGGCGAACAAACAAATACGGTTACTTTTCGTCGTATAGTAAGTTTAAACCTGGCGCCAATACTGGTGCATTATACCGAAATCAAGATAAAAAATGTTTTGGGGAACCTATTTATTTAAGAGCGGGTGGAGGTAATGATTATACTTGGTGGCATATAGATCCTAATACTGGTGCGCGAACTCATAATTATTTGAGCGATTATAAATCGGCAAACCCTATTGCTTATTGTCCTACAGGTATAAACACCTTTGAAGTTTTAATACACATGGCGAAATGTTTCCCCGATACAACCATGCAACTACCTATTGTGGTTCGCCCCGAAATAAAATCGGCTATTACAACCAATAAAACAACAACTTGCGCTCCCGATAGTGTTATAGTTACAAATAATTCTACTACTGGTGACAAAATTCAATACCAATGGTACATACAAGAAGATAGCCAAACCGACAAACAAATTAGTCCAGCAAGCAACATTCAATTTACGCTTCCAGAGTCGTTGGGCGTTTTTAATAATAACACCAATGTTCCAATTAATTACACCATTAAGTTAAAAACTAGCTATGCCCTCGAATGCGTGGCCACTGCCACAAAGGATATAACTATTTACCCCGAAATTAGTGCTAACTTTACGCCTATAAACACCGTTAGCTGTAACCCGGCACTTATACCGTTTACAAATTTATCGGCTGGCAATGTAACTAACAAATCTTACACATGGTTATTTGGCGATGGAGCATCGTCGGTAGCATTCGAACCTGACCACACATTCGAAAACATATTTAAACAAGACGACGATACTTTTGACGTTCAGTTGGTTGCAGCATCGCCTTACTATTGCCGCGATACCGCCACGGGTACTGTTATAGTGCATCCGTATATAAAGGCTGGCTTTACCGTCGATACTGTAAAGGGATGCAGTCCATTAACTATTCGCATTACAAATAATTCGCAGAACCCCGGTGCTATAAAGAATTCTACTGGCAAAAAGGCTTATGAATGGGATTTTGGCCATGGACTTCGCGATACTACTAGCAAACAATCGTTTACCCATACATTTCCCGCAAACACTGGCGCAGGTCCAATGCAATATAAGGTGTTGTTAACTGTTAGAAATAATAGTGCCTTCCCGCTGCCTGTTGGCTGCCCCGATACAATTTCGAGGCAAATTGTTGTATTTCCACAAGCTTCGGTTTCGTTATTTATGAACCCCGACAAAAACGAACTATGCGATTCCACGGCTGTGCAGTTTACCGCCGCGAACCCAAGTGATGCCGTAACTTCATATTTATGGGATTTTGGCGATGGAAACACATCAACCCAACAAAACCCTCAACACTTGTATAGAAACTTGTCGTTACGCGATACAACATATACCGTAACGCTTACCGGCTTTTCCGATACTTATTGCAATGCCATTGAAACCAAGGATATTGTTGTACACCCTTTTCTCGATGCGCAGTTTGGTATGGATGTACCTTCGCATTGCGCACCTTTTGAAGCCACCATTACAAACAAATCGAGGGGCGGAAATATTGCATATAACTTGGATTATGGCGATGGTAGTCTTCATAACTTTACAGATTTCACTACCATAAAGCATACATACACAAATAGTTCGCAAGGCACTTTAACACCAAATGTAAAGCTTTTAATAACTAATGGCAACAGAGTTTGCCGCGATTCGGTTATTCAGCCATTAAGTGTGTTTCCACAAATTAAGGCTAACTTCTTGCCTTCGGTTAAATTAGGTTGCAACCCATTAACGGTTAAATTTACCAACCTATCTACAAAAAATGTAGCAACCAATTTCTTATGGAATTTCGACGACAACGGAACATCGTCAACCATATTCGAACCTACGCATATATTCAACAATACTTCAGCTTTACAAAAATCTTATAATGTTAAACTTACAACAACTTCGGCAAATAATTGCGTGGACGATACCACAATCGAAATAAGGGTTGAGCCATATCTGGAAGCCAAGTTTTCAGTCGATTCGGCTATTGGTTGTTCGCCTTTCACTATAAAAATTACGAATTCGTCGCGCGGAGCCGAAACAACAACATGGACACCATCTGGTGTTAACAACAACGATCCAAAGCTTACGTTTACAAATTTAGGTTTAACGCCAAAGGATGAAACACTTAAAATACGAGTTAGTAATGGAAACGACCAGTGTTTTAAGGAAATGTCTATTACGCTAAAAATTTACCCCGAAGTTGTTGCCAATTTTACTGCTGTTGATACTATAGGCTGCAACCCATTGGGTGTAAAATTTACCTATACGCCCACGAATGGTAGAGCTGAACCAACCGAATTAGATTGGGATTTCGGCGATAACGGAACGTTTTCAGAAAAATATAAAAAGCCGTACAAACCCACTTGGCATACATATGAAAATTTAAGGTCTGATAAATGGTCTTACACCGCAACGCTCAAGGCTACATCGCAGTTTAAATGCAGCACATCTAAAACGCAAACAATAACGGTTTACCCGTATATCGATTCCGATTTCGTACTCGATTCGTCGGCCAGTTGTTCGCCATATACGGTAAACTTCATTAACGCTTCGCCATCGGGCGTAAAGGGGGGATATATATATTACGACGACACCAATCTACCGGAAAACTTCACTGGTAACCCTAAGCTTTTTAAACAGCATATTTTCAGAAACTTAACCAATTCAGTAAAGACGTATTCGCCAAAGTTGGTTGTTTATTATTTAGATGGTGCTAAGGTAGTTTGTAAGGATTCGATAACCCGACAAGTAACCATTTACCCCGAAGTTACTGCAAATTTTACACCCGATAAATTGGCTATTTGCAGCCCCGGAAGTATTACGTTTACAAATTCGTCGCTACTAGGTTCTAAACTAGCTAATTCTAAAGATGTAGATTACAACTGGTGGTTTGGCGATAACGGCACATCAAACAGTCCTAAACCTACTGTTGCACACTCGTTTATAAATTACAGTAATATCGACGATAGCGTAAAAACGGTTACTCTCGATGTTACCTCGAAATTTTTGTGTAAGTCTACGAAAAACATTCCTATTACCATACACCCAAAGCCAAGGGCGCAGTTTGCCGTAGACAGAACTATCGATTGCCCGCCATTTAACGTATTAGTTCATAACCAATCGATTGCAAAGGAAAATACTACTAGCTACACATACTCGTATGGCGACACAACTAATAGTGTTGATGGTCCATTTTTAACCCTCGATTCGCCACCAGCTTTTGCATACGACAATTTTAGAGCCGATATTGCCGCATATAATTTGCAGCTTTTGGTTGAAACCGAATTCAAGTGCACCGATATAGCATCGCAAACCATTAGCGTTTACCCACACGTACTTCCGGAATTTACACCCGATACTGCTGGTTGCAACCCTTTAACAGTGCTGTTTAAAAACAACACCCAACGGGCAAAAACTTATTTATGGAATTTTGGCGACAACGTAACAGGCAAAATAAAATCGCCTATGCATAAGTACTTTAACCCCAAAACATACGACACCACATACACCGCAACCATGATAGGTTATTCGGAATATGGCTGTGCCGATACTGCCACACGAGAAATTACCGTTTACCCGCAGCCCGCAGCCGAGTTTTCGGCATTGCCATCGCATTTGTACTTTCCCGATAATATAATTACTATTAAAAATGAAACCAATGCAGGTAGCTGGAAATATTTTTGGGATTATGCCGATGGGCAGAGCGATACAATAATAGAACCAAAACGGCACGAGTTTTTGCAATGGGGTGGTTACGATGTTAAGTTAATAGCTTCGAGCGATAAATGCAGAGATTCTATTACGCACTTTATTCGAGTTTTCCCGCCAATACCAATATCCGATTTGGAAACTAGTGAAAACGGCTGCGTACCTTTAACTGCAACCTTTACCGACCGTTCAACATGGGCTACAAGCTGGCTATGGGAGTTCGACGATGGCTCCACTTCAACCGAACAAAACCCAACGCATATATATGTAAACCCTGGTAAGTACGAGGTTAAGCTTACCGTTGAAGGCGATGGGGGCGAGGCCACCACATACCGTACGGTTGATGTTTACCCAAAACCAACTATTGGCTTTTCGTCGAACCCTATGCTTGTAATGTTGGGCAATTCGGAAGTTAAATTTCGCAACACAACAAAAAATGGAGTCCGATACCTATGGAATTTTGGCGATACCGCAACATCAACCGAACTCGAACCTATACATAAATATACCGAGCTAGGTAACTATAATGTTAAGCTTCAGGCATGGTCGGTTTACAATTGCTACGCCGATAGCACAGCTACAAATACTATTATGGTGGAAGGACAAGGAAAAATTGAATTTCCTAATGCATTCAATCCAAACGAAGGTGGCTCGAATGGTGGCGTGTACAATACAACCAACGACACCGAAAATCAGGTTTTTCACCCATTTAGCGAAGGCGTTATTGAGTACACTTTAGAAATATACGATCGCTGGGGCGAGAAACTGTTCGAAACCACCGATCCGCTTATTGGCTGGGACGGTTATTACAAAGGAAAGATATGCAAATCGGATGTATATATTTGGAAAGCTAAAGGTAAGTACACCAATGGTTTAACATTCGATAAGGCTGGCGATGTTACTTTGCTGCGATAAATTAATTACAAATTACAAATTACAGATGTGCAGATGACAAATTACAAATGAGGGAATGAGGAGATGTGAAAATTAAGAATTAAAAAATGAAAATAATTGAAGGTCGAATCACTGTAGTGGTGTTGTCATCCCGACGCAGGTAGGAGCATAGCGGTGTTGCTGTCATCCCGACGTAGGTCGGGATCCCTATCGGACGAACAACAGTAATGCAATAACGTACCCTTTATGGATTCCTACCTACGTCGGAATGACAGAAGGGGCGCGTTGTCATCCCGACGCAGGTAGGAGCATAGCGGTGTTGCTGTCATCCCGACGCAGGTAGGGATCCCTATCGGACGAACAACAGTAATGCAATAACGTACCCTTATTGGATTCCGACCTACGTCGGAATGACAGTAGGGGGGGTGTTGTCATCTCGACATGTATCACAAAAGTTAATAACTTATTGCATTGGTTAATAACTTTGGCAAAACAACATAAAATGCAGATAAAATAGTATTTACATTAGCCAACTTAAATATGTTTTCTGAAATTTTTGATAAAAAACGCGAAACCTTCTAGGAAGCATCAAGTAATATTGGCTCGTATTAATTTAGTATAAATAGCAATTTTTATTTTGTTAATATTCAAAAACATAAAAAAAACTATAGTTAAATTGCTCGTTTTGGGTATGTTAGTATTATTATGCCCAAATGTAAGCGGTCAGGATATACACTTTTCGCAGTTTTTTGCTAACAAGTTATTTTTGGCTCCTTCGTTTGCTGGCGCTACGCAACAAAACAGGTTAATTTTAAATTATCGTAATCAATGGCCTGGTTTACCTGGCTTTGTAACATATTCAACTTCGTACGACCGATATATCCCTAACTTCAAAAGTGGTATAGGTGTAGCCATTATGCGCGATGTGGCTGGTTCGGCAAACTATAGCAATATGCAACTAGGTCTATGTTATTCGTTCGATTTTCTTTTGAACGACGAAATACACATACGGCCTGGAGCAAGCTTTTCGTACGTTCAGCGTTCCATCGATTTTTTAAAGCTAGTATATGGGAGTCAGGTAAACGACAATACCATACCAAATATATTGCCAGCAATCGATATGCTAAATGCCGTTGATGCTGCCAGTTCGGTAATTGTTTACACAAAAAATTATTGGGGAGGTGTAACTGTCGATCATCTGCTACGCCCAAACTTATCGATTTTGGGAGGGCAGGAGCGACTGTCGCGAAAACTGGACTTATATGGTGGTGCAACACTTATAAGGAGAGGCCGCCTGCTTAGGCCTATCGACGAAACACTTTCGGTTGCATTCAAATTTGCAGCAATGGACAAATACAAGCAGCTCGACATAGGCTTATATTGGTCGAAAAGCCCGCTAATATTGGGCTTGTGGTACAGGGGTATTCCACCATTTAATTCCGATAGAGGCGATGCGTTTGTGTTTCTTGCGGGAGTAAAATTGCAACACATAACCGTTGGTTATAGCTACGATTTTACAATCTCAAACCTAAGTGGACACTCGGCTGGCTCTCACGAAATATCCATTTCGTACGAATTTGCTCGCTATCGTAAGAAAAAAATGCACGTAGTACCGTGTCCGGAATTTTAGGGTTTAGTGATAGAGTAGTTAGGTTGGCTTTCTTATTTTGTATTTTGATTGTTAGTAACGTGTTGAAATACATGGAAATACATTGAAATATTTTTTATTTTAGTATTTATTTATTTATTTTTAACGCACTAATTTACAGTTTATTATCTTGGCTCTTGGTTCTTGGTTCTTGGTTCTTATTTCTACATATTAACAATCATAACACAAATAATCAACGCTTTATAAAATGAATAATTTAAAATTTGCAATTATAGGTGCAGGAAATATGGGGTCGGCGATAGCTGAAGGTTTACTAAAAACTGGAAACATAGCTGCATCGAACATTTTTATTACCGACATGCGTGCACAAGCACTCGATAGGTTTAAGGTAAATGGCTGTAAAACTGACAGTAATAATATTAAAGCTGCAGCATTTGCCGATATAGTAATAATTGCCGTTAAGCCATATCATGTAAAAACGCTTCTCGAAGAAATTAAAACTGAGCTTGTTACGGCAAAAAAGATAATTGTTTCCATTGCTGCCGGTGTAAGCATTGCCGATATTGAACAAGTTGTAGGTAAAGTGCCTATTTTCAGAACAATGCCCAATACAGCCATTTCTATTCAGCAATCGATGACCTGCATTGCCGAGGCTAATACAACCAAGGAACAGCAGTCCATGGTTTTGGAAATATTCGACCAATTAGGTAAAACCGTTATTATACCCGAAGATTTAATTAACGCCGCTACAGTATTGGGTTCGTGCGGTACTGCTTATGCGCTAAGGTTTATACGTGCATCAATGGAAGGAGGCATCGAAATTGGTTTCAGTGCCGATATAGCGCAAACAATAGTTTCGCAAACCATGATGGGTGCAGCAAACCTAATACTTGCCACTGGTAACCATCCCGAACAGGAAATTGACCGCGTTACCACACCTCAAGGCATTACTATTGCTGGTTTGAACGAAATGGAGCATCAAGGTTTTAGCTCCTCGGTAATTAAGGGAATTATAACTTCATATAATAAGGTAAAGAAATAGAGGCATATTATAGTTTTGAAGGAATTATATTGAACGCAAGAACCAAGAGCCAAATTATAAATAGTTGTAATCCAACACATGCATTACATGAAAACCAGTTTTTATAAGTTGTTTATTACTATACGTTTAGTAGGTTTATTTGTGTTTTTAACGTTCAGTTCAATGTTAATATCGTGCAATGCGCAAATAGCTGAAAAATCCGAAGATATTTCACCATTGTTGATTGGAGAAACATTACCCAACGAAAATATAGTAAATTCGAACAACATAGAGGTTGAGTTACTTTCGCTTTTGAAGTTAAAGCCTTCTGTTATAGTATTTTACAGAGGAGGGTGGTGTCCGTACTGCAATTTACAACTGGCAGCTTTAGCTCAAGCAGAAAACGAAATTCTGAAATTAGGTTATCAGATTATTGCTATAAGTCCCGAAGATTTCAAGAATATTACAAGTACTACCTCAACCGATAGTGTTAAATATCAGGTATTTTCCGATCCTGGCGGAAATTTAATTCAAAAAGTTGGTATAGCATTTAAAACTCCTTTACTTACAAAGGGGTATATTTCAACCAAAACCAAAGGCGATGTGTCGCAGTTATTGCCGGTGCCCACGGTTATGGTGGCTAACACCGATGGCGAAATTTTGTTTGAATACATTAACCCAAATTATAAAAAGCGAATTACCAAACAGTTACTATTAGCAGTGTTGAGTAATTTGTAATGCCTCATTACGTTTTTTTGCCGTTTTTGGTATTTTCGCCAGCATAATAGCCGTAACCGTAGCCATAATTATATGAGTAATAAGCATAAGGCCGTCGAGTGTGTTTAATATGCACATCGTTTAAAACAATATTCAAATTGTCGATACCTTGTTTTTTCAGATTATGAGTGAGTTGAGAGAGTACATTTTTATAGGTACGATTGTAACGAACAACGTAAATGTTTATATCGGAGTACTTTAGAAGTAGCAATGCATCGGCAACCATGCCCAATGGCGGCGAATCGATAATTATATAGTCGTATTTTTCCTTCAAAGTAGCGAACAGTATCTTTGTACGGTCTGAAGCAATTAATTCCATTGGGTTTGGAGGAATAGGTCCAGCTAAGATGGCATCGAGGTTTTCGAATCGTGTTTCGCATGTAATATCTTCAAGTTCAGCATTTCCCGATAGGTACAAGCTTAATCCTTTACTGCTTTCGATGCTCAGATATTCCTGAAGTTTTGGTTTACGTAAATCGAAGTTAATTAAAACAGTTTTTTTGTTGTAAAGTGCTAAGCTTAAAGCCAAATTGAGTGATGTAAACGATTTACCTTCGCTCATTACCGACGAGGTAACTAATATGGCGTGTTTTTCTTTTTCACTGGCCAAAAACTGCATATTGGTACGTATGGATCGGATTGATTCGGAGGTTAGCGACATTGGATAGTCGGCAACAACCGTATGTAACTTTTCTTTATTATGTATTATATGCCCCAAAATAGGGTACTTTGTGCATTTTTCAATATCCTCGTTTGTTAATATTTTAAAATTAAAATAACCTTTAAGCAGAATAACCGAAACCGGAAGGCAAATACCTATTATTAAGGCTATTATAAGATTTTTATTGCGGTTTGGCGATATAGGGCTAACTTCCTGTTCATTAGCTTCATCTAAAACTTCATTATCGGAAATGTACGATGCTTTTGCAATTTGTATTTCCGATCGTTTTGTAAGCAGATATGTGTATAAGGCATCGTTTAATTTAAACTTTCGTTCGTAACCTACTAGCCTTCTTTGAGTTTCGGGTAACTTGTTAATTTTTTCGTAAGCTTCGTTAATTCTATTATCGGTTTCTTGCAACGAAATATTATTTGCGCTTACCAAGTTGTTAATGCTTTTTAGCACCGATGCTTTTACGTTTTTAATTTTTTGTTCGTTCGATAATAGAAACGGATTATCCTTCTTAGAATTAAATGTTAATTCGGAACGTTCTGAATACAAATTTATTAAGTCGTTCATAAGGCCGTTCAGCACATTATCCTTTATATTAAGCGCCGATGGCGAAGCTAAATCTGTTATATCGTTGTTTTTTTCGAGATATTCCTTTAAGTAATTGAAATACTTTGAAGTAACTGATAGTTCCGATCGCTGTTCTTTAATGTTTTCAATGGTAGAAAAGTTTTTTTGTGCTTGTGCATCTACGTCCATAACATTTTGAGAGACACGATAATTAAGCAAGTTTCGTTCCGAAAACGACAGCGAGTCGCCAACATCGCCAAGTTGCGAGTCGATAAACCGAATGGTATTTTCGGCCACCTGATTCTTTTTTTCCAAGCCTTTTTCGAGATACACAATTGTAAGTGCGTTAAGAAAGTCGACCATTTTTGCGGCGTTACTTCCTTGTATAGAAATAGTTAACGTGGACGATGCTGAGTTTTCAGTTATTTTAAACCAACGAAATTGATTAATTAACGAATTGTCGTCGTACGCCTCAAAATAAAACCGTTTGCCATCTAATTTACTTAAATCGCCAATTTGTTGAGGTGTAAGTGTAAAACATATTCCATTTGTCTGCATAGGAACAAAAACGCTTCCAGTTGTGTCAATAGCAATTGGCTTATAATCAATTATTTTATTGTCTTTAAACCTATAAATAGAGCTATTATCGGAATTTGCCTTTATCGAAAACTTGTTGGGGGATAGAATTTCGATTTCGATTTTTGTAAATAAGGGCAATATGGTTGTAGTATCGGTAACAACAAGTATTGGCGAGGATTTATACAATTCCTTATTTTGAAAACAACCTGATGAAAAGTAAGCAATACGAAAATCGAGCCGTTCAATAGTACGTTTAGTAATTGTTCGAGTCTTTAAAATTGAAATTTCGCTTGGCAATCGGCTGGCAGCACCAATGCCTAGCCCCGACGAAAATCTGTCGTCGAGCATTTTTCTTTCGTCCTGTATAAGAATTGAGGTTTTTACCGCATATATAGGTACCGAAAAATAATTAACTAAGTAAGCAATGGTAAGGCTTAGCGTAACGCATATTAAAAACCAGTACCAATAACCCGAAAGCTTAAAGAGGAACTCGCGTACATCAAACGTTTCGTCGCTAAAAGAATCTTTCAGGTTATCCATGTTAGCGCTTAATGGTAGTAAATAAATACCCTATCGTTATCGCTATACTAAGTAAGCCAAGTGCCGAACCATAAGAAAACGAAGTAACAAGGTACGATTTACTCTTCCGCGGTTCCACATATATAATATCGTTTGGCACGAGGTAAAAATAATCCGATTCCAAAATGTTTTTATCACTTAAATCGAAATAATAAATCTCCGATCCATTTAGGGTTTGGCGAACTAGGGCTACTTTATTTATGTTGCCAAATTCCTTAGGACCACCAGCCAATGCTAAAGCTTGAAAAAGATTTACCTGATCCTTATCTATATTAAAGTTTCCAGGTGAACTTACTTCGCCAAGAATGGAAATTTGGAAGTTTACCAACTTGATAATCACCGTAGTTTCGTTAAAATATTCGTTTAACGTTTTCTGAAGTTTTTTCTTCACTTCTTCTAAAGTCATACCCTTAACAAACATACGATCTACAAACGAAAAGTTTATATAACCTTCTTCATCAATCATATAGCTGTTTAAGTACAAATACGTTGGGTTCATCAACGTTGGTAAGTCGGTCTGAAAAAACTTACTTGTTTTCGGATCGGTGCTATATATCCGAATATAAAGGTGATCGCCCGATTGAACCTGATATGTCGTTTTTTTCTTATTAACGAAACTCGTTTTAGGTGCACCAGAGGCTTTGTCCTGAAGCATCATAACCTTTTTCTGAGATTGGCACGAGGAAACGATTAAAACCACTAATAGCAATTTCCAAAGTGCACTACCGATTAATTTACGAAATCTTTTCATGATGTACTGTTTAATTTATCAATGTATTAATGCTTACTTTTTAATTAATTACTTGTGTTTTTTCTGCTAGTTGAAACTATAAAAGAGCCTGGAATAGCCAAAGTTTTAAATAATTTTTGTGCGTTTTTGTAGTTATTCCCAGCGTTGAACGAATACTTGTACCACCCATCTTCCTGAATAGTATCTAGTTTCAAGTCGCCAGTATAGAAACTCTTTAGAATACTTTCAGACAATGGCACATGCGATGCTGCTATTTGTATTCTATAATTTACACTTTGCGAATTACTTACAGCCGATTGTTCGTTTTTTATTTGACGTTTATAAACAATGGCAGGTGTTATTTTAATTCGTTTGCCGTTTACGTACGCAATTACAAAAGCACCAGGTACTTTAAGTTGATCTCGCATTTTTCGTGCCGATCGGTAATTGCTGTAAATACCAATGGCGTATTTAAACCATTTGTCCTCAAATAACTCGTCTATTTTTTCAATACCACCATAAATACCTGCTATTGTGTTCTTATCTAATCGAATACGAGAAGCTGCAATTTGAACACGGAATACAAAACCAGAGGAATCCACTGATTTTGGTATATATTCCTGATTATAAATTGACTCGCCAATAACTTTGTTTTTTTTGCCCTTTGGTTTATTAGTTGTGTTTTTAGATGTAAGTTGAGCATATTTAGCCTTTAACCGTTTGTTTTTTAGCCTATTTTCGGTTAGTAAAATTTTGCCTTCCGCTGAAGAAGTATCGATATTTGCCGTATCCACCATAGCGAGCTTTAATTTCGATGCATCGTCCTGTATTTTACTGTGGTACAAATAGGTATGCCAAGCATCGGATAATTCGTTTATGTTTGAATAGTCTAATCGCTTAAAATCAATTACATAGCTTTCGTAATTTTGAGGGTAAGTCTTTTTAAGGAAACTATTAAATTGATCAATTTGCTCCTCGTTAACCTTAACTTTGCCGTATAAACTGGAATCGTTTCCAACTACAACGTCGTCGTATTTTATTGGTAATGGCTCTTTATCAATGCTTTTAACCAACGAAACTGTATCGGATTTTAATGTTTGTAGGTTAGTGCTATCAACCTTAGCTTGTTTGATAGGTCGAATCGATTTTTTTGTAGATGCTGAATCGGCAGATATGCTGTGTGTTACAGTTCTAATTTTAGCAGAATCGGCAATTATCGAATCGCGCTTAGCAACTGATTGTTTAACAATCGAATCTGTAGTTACAACAATGCTGTTTTTATGCTGGTTAGTTGTATCCTTAGCTGTGGTTAATTTTAAACCCGGAATGTCAGCTTTGTTTGACATTACCCAATCTGTTTCATATTCAATTGGCCAAGTCAAATATGTATATAACACCTTCTGAATAATGGTTATATATGTATTTTCAAGTGTTTCTGCTTGCTGCAGTATCGTAACTTTTTCGGATAGATTGGTCTTTTTATCAGCTTGAGAGCGTAAGCTGTTCGCTTTATTAAATGGTTCTAGCGATGCATTTTCAACTTTCTTGGCATAATCTAACAATTGCTTATCGCCCTTATATTTTTTCCAAAACTGTTTTATATTCGACTGATATACTTTGTATTTGGTTTCGAAAGCCTTCTTATAAAAATCGTCGGCTTCCAAACGTTTTAAAGCGTATTTTTTTGAGGTATTGGTTTTATCCTTCGTAGTATCGATTAACATATTTGCCTCTGTATCAGATATTAGCCCTTTATTGAAAATTTCATCCGATTTTGAAAGTTTCATTTGATCGGCAACCGAAATTTTCGAATGAAGTTCGCTTATATACGACTGTGCCCATGAGTGTTGCGAAATAGCAAGAATAATAAACACATAAATGTATTTTATTATCGAAGTTAAAGGACGTTTTGCAGCATATTTTATCATAAGGCAACTTAGAGTATTCCCTGAATATGGTTTATTGTTTATTGCAATACTTCGATGCATTTTTGCAACTTGCTAATAATTAACAACTTGAAATACATAGAAATTGAATAATTAGAAGTTTACCGAACTATTGTTTATTAATGAAAATCAAAAAATACATTTGTTTATAAATTTATTAAAAAATGTAATAGTATAATTATAACTAGCTATAAATTTTTTACTTTCAGGCTACAATACTAAAATTAAATATTTTTAATGATTTTCACGAACATAATATTATGATTTACATTACCATATAAAGATGATTTATATCACCACTTTAAAAAATGATAAATATCAATAATTCAAGTATTTAAGTTAATTACTATTATTCAAACTCCTTTTTTAATTGTTCTATCCAAGCTTTAACTCGCTCTTTATTTTTGGTTGCTTGTGTTTCAAAATCAATAGCTAAGCCTAAAAATTGATTGTTTCGCACTGCTTTTGAGCTTTCAAAAGTGTATCCTTTTGTTGAAGTTAAACCAACAATTATTGCACCGCTGCTTTCAAAAAGTTGAGCTATAATTCCTAATGCGTCCTGAAAATTTTCGGGGTAGTCCACTTGGTTTCCTAAACCGAATAGAGCTATTTTCTTACCTTTAAGATTCATATCCTCAATTGCAGGACCAAATTCGTCCCAATAGGTTGGCAATTCGCCATCGAACCAAGTAGGTACGCCCAATATAAGGTTTTCGAAGGCGAGAAATTGCTCTTCGGTAACAGTTTCGGCATTAATACTTTCTATTACATCGCTGTCAAAGCCCTCTGATATGCTTTCGGCAATTTTTTTAGTTTTATTACTATTAAAGCTATAAAATAATCCTATTTTGTTCATATTGTATAATTTGTTGGTGTTTACTTCTGACTTCCGACTTCCGACTTCCGACTTCTGACTTCTGACTTCTCAGTACTTAAGTACTTCTATCATTGCTACTTCTATTTTATTGGTATTGGGTAAAATTGCAGCTTCTAAAATTCGGTTAAAGCCCACTGGCGTGAAGGTTGATCCCACTCTTTTAACAGGAGCGTCGAGGTATTCGAAGGCTTCGTTAGCAATAATGGCTGCAATTTCGGCGCCAAAGCCAGCGAAAACCTTGTCCTCGTGAACAATAAGAGCTTTACCTGTTTTTTTTATCGATGCTATTATTGTTTCCTTATCGAGTGGAATTAGCGAGCGTAAATCTATCACTTCTATGGAGTTGCCATTTTCTTGTTTAAGCTTATTAGCGGCTTCGATACACATGTGCGTAGTGTTACCATAAGTAATTACGGTTAAGTCGGTTCCTTCTATGCGTACGAGGGCTTTTCCGAACGGTACTTCGTAATCGATGGGAACTGAGGTTATAGCTTGCACAGAGTTGTAGAGTGCTTTAGGTTCGCAAAATAGCGTAAAGCCTGGCGAGCGAAGGCTTGTACGTAATAATCCTGCGGCGTCGTCGGCAAACGATGGGTAAACAATTCGCACTCCTGGCAAGGTGGCAAGCGCTCCTTCAATATTCTGCGAATGGTATAGGCCACCACCAATATAGCCGCCCGACGCAAGCCTTACGGTAATATTCGGAACAAACTTGCCATTGCTACGCCAGTAATCGTGCGTGCATTCCACGAACTGTTCCATGGCTGGCCAAAAATAATCGGCAAACTCGGCACCTTCGGCAACAATGCGAATTTTTTTGTTAAATCGGCTCATTCCGTTGGCTGTGCCAAGAATATAGTCCTCGGCTATTGGGGCGTTAAACACCCTTTCTATACCAAATTCCTTCTGCATTCCTTTACTTACATTAAAAATGCCGCCTTTATCCTTATTAGCAATGTCTTGTCCCCACAGAAAAGTATCGGGGTTATGCCTAAATTCGGCTTTTAAAGTTTCGTTAATGGCTTCAATTAATTTTTTGGGTTCGCCTTGTTGGTTGTGGGTTCCGTTGGGGTATTTTGTTGAAATGTAAGGTTCGGGCGATACAAAGTCGAAGATAGAATTCGGATCGGGATTTGGAGCAGCCAAAGCTTTCCGGTGAGCATCTTTTACCTCATCTTTTACTTGTTTATCAATGTCTTGAAGTTCTTCTGGCGACAGCCTATTATATCGTGTAAGAAGTCGGCGATATTTGGCAAGGGGGTCGTTATCGGCTACATAGCCTCTCTCAGCTTCATCGCGGTATAACTCGTGCTTGTCGGAATTTGAATGCGAATGAATGCGCACACAGTTGGCTTGTACAAGTGCCGGCATCTGGTTTTCGACGACCCATTGTTTTGCTTCGGTCATAACATTCATCGAATCAAACACATCCTTACCGTTGCAGTAAAATATTTTCAAATTTTTAAAACCCGAAAAGTTGTTGACTACTTTGCGGTTAGCTGTTTGATCCTTTTTCGGCACCGAAATGCCATAACCATTGTCCTGAAAAACAAATATTACTGGTAGTTTTTCGTTCGATGCGCCATTGATTGCCTCATAAACATAGCCTTCCGACACCGACGATTCGCCTTGCGAACTTATAGAAACTCCAATATGTTTATAGCGATTCATACCTCGCCCAACGCCAACGGCATGAAGCGTATGATTGCCAGTTGCCGACGAAACGCTGTGAATATTCCATTCGGGTTTTGCAAAGTGGTTGGACATGTGCCTTCCTCCGCCAGCAACATCGGTGGCTTTCGAAATGCCGTTAAGTATAATTTCCTCGGCTGTTAGTCCTGCCGATAACGAAGTTAACATGTCGCGATAATATGGAAACAGATGATCGGTGTTTCGGTCGAAAATCTGACCAATAGCCAACTGAATGCCATCGTGGCCCGCATACGGCGCGTGGTAAGACCAGCCAATGGCCTGACGCAAATAATTAGGCGCTCGGTCGTCCAAAGCTCTGCCTAAAGTCATAATATGTAGCCATTTACGCAAAACTTCTTTATCGGTATGTTTTATGCTAAACAATTTGTTGTTGTACATTTTTTAATTTTTAATTTTAATGAATACATAGAAATACATAGAAATACATAGAAATATTTATCTATTTCCTTCTATTTGTATTATTTCTTTATTTCTATGTATTTGTATTTTCTTTCTTTCATAAAATCTCTAAATCTTCCTATTCAAGTCAAAATCTTCCAAATAATCGGCAATTTTTCTTAGAAATCCGCCGCCCAAAGCCCCGTCAATAACCCTGTGATCGTAGGTTAACGAAAGGAACATTTTGTGCCGTATAGCAATAATATCGCCTGTGGGTGTTTCAATTACGGCAGGTTTTTTTTCGATGTTTCCGGTGGCCAAAATTGCTACTTGAGGCTGATTAATTATTGGTGTGCCGAACGAGTTTTTAAAACTTCCAAAATTCGATACAGTAAACGTTCCACCCTGAATGTCGTCGGGGGTAAGTTTATTGGTTCGTGCGGCTTCTACTAACCTATGTAGCTCTTTGGTAATGCCCAGAAGACTTAAATTATCGGCATTTTTTATAACAGGCACAATAAGGTTGCCCGATGGCAGCGAAACGGCTACGCCAAGATTAATATTTTTTCGGATAATTACCTTATACCCATCAACTGAAGCGTTTACGTGAGTGTATTCCTTTAGAGCGTTAACAATAGCTTCCAGAAAAACAGGCATGTAGGTTATGCTTATTTTTTCGCGTACTTTGAAGTCGTCCTTAACTTTATTTCGCCAAAATACCAAATTGGTAACATCGGCTTCCACAAAGTTGGTAACGTGTGGTGCTGTATGTTTCGATGCAACCATGTGATCGGCAATTAGCCTTCGCATTCTATCCATTTCAATTATTTCGTCGTCGGAACCAACGGAAATGGCAACTTTTGGCTTATCGGCAATTACAGCTTCCGAAATTGGCGTATCGTGCTTTATATTAGGCGATTTAGATTTATCGAGTACGTAATTTAATATATCGTCCTTACGTACTCTATTGTTCTCACCTGTGCCCCGTATCGTTTCAATCTCATCGCTCGAAATGTTTTCCTTTTTAGCAATTGTTCGAACTAATGGGGAATAAAAACGTTGACTTTTTGTATTGGTTTTTGGTGCCGAAATAACAGGTGCAACCGTTGGTTTTGGTTCGGACTTTTCGGAGGGTTTAGCCGAATCGGTATCGCTCACATTTTCAATATCTAACGAAATTATTGCTATAACTTTACCAACAGGAACAACATCGCCAACTTTAAAAAATATTTTGGTTATTTTGCCAGCAACGGGCGATGGTATTTCGGAATCGACCTTATCGGTAGCAATTTCCAATAATACTTCGTCTTCGTCGATAATATCGTTTTCTTTCTTAAACCATTGTGTTATAGTTGCTTCGGTTACACTTTCGCCTAATTTAGGCATTACAACTTCAAACTGAGACATAAATTGTTATTTTAAAATTATGTATAATTCTTATAACTAATTTACCTCATTTTTGTTCAACCTTCGATAGCGAAAATTGATGATTTGGTTTAAAATGCAGGTTCCTCGAAATAAATAAGAGGCTGTAGACTGTGGGCTGTAGACTTTAGGCTGTAGGCTGTAGGAGCTTCGGTGCAACCAATAAAATTAAACCTTATATGCAAATTCGAAAATAGTGGTTATTCGGCAAAAATAGTGTAAATGAAATTGTAAGTATTGTATAAAAATGATAAACATGGTAATAGGGTCGGTATAATTGTTGCATTTTTATTCGCTTTGTTTCATAATATTTGTTTTGTTTAAAATTGCTCCCAACGTTTGCGGGTATGCGCCTGTGCGGGATTGCGGAGCGACGTTCCTATCAAACGAGGCGAAAGATTGATGCGGGTGATGACCTTCGCATACCTCTGAAACCCTTATTGGCTGTACCGCGTGTTGTGGGCTGCATTTTTTTATTCAAATATATCAGGGAATTGGTCAATCAAGAACTGAAACTTCTCCTTTTCAGGTATTAGCTTAATAATATTTTTCATAGCATTCATATTATCAAGTTGTTTATTTATCCTATATGACAAAGCTAATGAAATTAATTGATGAGAAATTGATTCTATAATCTCTGACGGATTTGCAATTTCAGGTTCATCATCATAATAGATTACACCAGCAATTGGATTTTGGTCATTTGGTATATTTTGGTGTATCCATCTAAAATATGGAATCTTCTGTTTTTTTAGTATTATATTGTTTTGCTCAAATTTGATTATTTTCTTCAAACTACTCTTAAATGTCAAAAGCTTTTCAGAATCAAGTAAATCATTGTAATGAATTGAAACAATAGGATTTCCTAGGTCTACAAAATATCGTTTCCCATCGCCCCCGTATTTCCAGTCTTTTATATCCTCTTGCCTAGGCTTACCTACACTAATATTGAAGTAGTCAAACTTAGGAGTCAAAACAAGTTGACTAGCATTCTTATATTCACGCTCAATGAACCATAATGAAGATGTATTATGAATATCAAGTGTGAGTTTCTCAATTGAAATGTAACCAATAAAAAATGGTAGTTCTAATCTAAAAATCCAATCAATATCTTCCTTGTGCCATTTATTTTTCTTTACTCTACCATAGACAATTGGTTCTTTCGATGACTTAACTTGTATCATGAATGGTAAAGTTGGGATTAAGTCATCATTAACAATATCTGTTATTGTGCAATAAAAGTCAACGCCAAAATCTTCCTGTCTTTGAAATTCACTTATAAATCCCAAATGAGAAAGAAAATAATTTGCTAAATATTCAGCTCTGTCCCCCTTTCTAAAAATTTCTTTCCTCATGTTGGCTCAAGGTCGTTTTTTTAAGTTGCCCACAACAATGCAATATATACAATATTTCGTTAAACTTTTTACGGAGTTTTGGTGCCTTGGTGGCTATTACATAATTTTTTGCCACCAAAACACAAAAACACAAAATTGCACTAAATAAAATTGTTAAAATACTCAAATAAAAAGTTTACCGAAGCCTCGCCTTCATTTATTGTATTATATTGATGTAAAAATGAGCCCTATTCCGTAAAAGTGCGAATAAATTAGGCTTGTTACAAAGAAAACTCGTTAAAGTGTCAAAAACATGGTTGTATGTCAATATTTATAAGAATTTTCAAATATTTTTATTGTTACTTTTTTTTCACTTTCGCTCATTAGAGCAATAATTTCGAATTCACATATAAGGTTCTATTTTATTGGTTGCACCGAAGCACCTACAGCCTCCAGTCTACAGCCTCCAGTCTCCAGTCTAAAGCCTAAATTATTTCTCTTACAAAAAACCTTTGCGCTTTAATAATGGCTCTATGCTTGGTTCGGCACCACGGAAGCGTTTGTATGCTTCCATTTCGTCCATACTACTTCCTTTTTCGAGAATGTATTTACGAAAAAGCTTAGCTGTAGGTTGGTCGAATGTACCGTTTTCCTTAAATGCTTGATATGCATCGGCATCGAGTACCTGAGCCCAAACATACACGTAATAACCAGCAGCGTAATCGGTGCTAGATATATGGTTAAAATATGTGGTGCGATAGCGAGGCAATATTTCGGGAATAAGCCCTACTTTTTTCATCGATGCGGCTTCGAATTTCAACACGTCTAAATCGGTAACAACTTCGTTTATTGTGTGATAATCCATATCGAGAATTGATGCCGCCAGATATTCGACTGTTCCAAAGCCTTCGTTAAAGTAACGACTATTCATCATTTTATCGACCAATTCTTTAGGAATAGGTTTACCAGTTTTGTAATGTTTTGCATATAAATTAATTACTTCGGGGTCCGATGCCCAGTTTTCCATAACTTGCGATGGAAGTTCAACATAATCGCGCACAAGGCTTGCAACACCGGGGTAAGTAACGTTCGAGAGCAGTGCTTGCAATGCATGGCCAAATTCGTGAAACAGGGTGTTGGTTTCGTCGAAACTTAGCAGCGAAGGAGCATCGGCGGTGGGTTTCGAGAAATTACAAACAATGCTTACTACTGGCGATATATTTTTGCCGTTGAACTTGTGCTGATCGCGAAAGCCGCCGCACCAAGCACCACCACGCTTACTAGCCCGCGGATGAAAATCCATATAAAGTATTCCTACATGCTTACCATCATTTTCTTTAACCTCGTACACATGGCTATCGGCGTTATATTTAGGTATATCGGTAACTTCGGTAAAAGTTATTCCAAACAACTTGTTAGCAACCATAAAGGCGCCTTGTTTAACATTTTCGAGCGGAAAATATGGTCGAATCTGCTCTTCATCCAAATCGTATTTTTCCTTGCGAACCTTTTCGGCATAGTAACGCCAATCGGAAGGCCTAAGCTTAAACGTATTACCATCCTTATTAATGCTTTCTTGCAAGTCGGAAGCTTCGCGTTTAGCTACTTTTAAAGCAGGTGTCCAAAGTTTGTTTAATAGGTTGTAAACATTTTCGGGATTTTTGGCCATTCGCTCTTCGGTTGCTAATGCTGCAAAATTATTATAACCAAGAAGTTGTGCTTTTTCGATACGTAAGTTGAAAATCTGAGCCATTACCCTTTTGTTGTCGAACTCGTTGTTGTTGTTGCCGCGGTTACTATAGGCGTTAAGCATTTTTTCGCGTAGGCTACCATTGGCGGCGTATGTAAGAAACGGCATAATGCTCGAATTATCGAGAGTAAATATCCATTTGCCTTCCAACGAAGCATTCTTTGCATCGTCGGCGGCAGCATTTATAAGCGATTCGGGTAAACCGTTCAAGTCTTTTTTGTTATCGATAACAAGTCTATAAGCTTTGGTTTCTTTTAAAAGATTGTCGCCAAATTTTACACTCAACGAAGCCATTTGCTCGTTTATTTCGCGCAAGCGCTTTTGCTTAACCGAGTCGAGACCAGCTCCATTCCTAACAAAACGCCTATATGTTTTATCGAGCAAACGCATTTGTTCCTCGTTTAAATTAGCTTTATCGCGATTGATGTACACTGTTTTAACGCGGTTAAAAAGTGCTGAGTTAAGTATAATATTGTCGGAATGTTTTGTTAATAAACGAGTTACTTTCTCCTGTATCTCCTGAAGTGTGTCGTTGGTATTGGCGCTAGTTAAACTAAAAAATATGTATTGAATATCAATTAACCGCCTTCCGCTATAATCCAATGCTTCAATAGTATTCGTGAAAGTTGCCGAGTCCTTGTTATTAACAATTTGCGCAATTTCATCGTCTTCCATTTTCATACCAGCCTCAAAAGCAGGCATATAATGTTCGTTTTTTATTTTATCGAACGGCGGAACCTGAAAAGGTGTTTTAAACTCTGTTAAAAGTGGGTTTTCCGAGGCCGATGTTGATGCTTCCTTTTGTTTGCACGATACTTCCATAATAAAAATTGATAAAATAATAATATACAAGTTTTTCATAGCAGGTTGTTTTAATGTGATTTAGAAAATATAATTATAACACAATTTTATCTCGAAACCAAAGTTTTTTAGGTAAAGTTTCAAAGTGCCGAAGTAGAAAATAAAAGTCGCATCTTTGCAACCTAAATACCTATCAACTCACTATGAAGAGTTTTATTACAGTTCTACTAACCTTATTATCTGTATTTTCAATACTTAAGGCTGTTTTGCCAAATAAACCGAAGAGTGAATCGACGCCTCATTATAAATACCTTATATATACGCCCAACGGTTACAATTCGGCACAGAAAAAGAACTGGCCTGTAATTATTTACCTTCACGGAAAATCGGCCAGCGGAAACAATCTTAACGAATTGAAAAGATATGGAATTCCATTTTTTATTGAAGGCGGCATGGAGTTTAGCGCTATTGTGGTGTCGCCGCAATGTCCTAATGGCAAAAACTGGACAACCGAAAACTGGTTTGAGCCATTTTATAACGAATTAGTATCGAAATATAACATCGATACAACACGTATTTACCTCACAGGCATGAGTATGGGCGGTTTTGGGACGTGGGCGCTTGGAATAAAATACCCAAATAGATTTGCCGCACTAATGCCTCTTTGTGGTGGAGGTAAGCCACATGAGGTTAATGTTTTACGAGATGTTCCTGTTTGGGTACTTCATGGCGATAACGACGAAGTTGTTCCTATAAAACGCTCTGAAGAAATGGTAAACGCCCTTCGCCGTGGAGGCGGAAACCCTATTTTTACGGTTTTAAAAGGTAAAGGACACGATATTCATCGTCAGTATGCCGATATTAGTCTGTACCAGTGGATGATGCAATACACCAATATACGGAATAGTAATACTGCTTCATCAAAAAAGTATAAAACCGATACGCTTGTAACTTCCATGCCCAAATTAAAAAACAAGAACATTTCGAAAAAGCGGGCAACACCCGAGCAAACCGACACCTTAAAGGGTAAAGAGTATATGCTTGTATTTTAAGTAGTTGTAAAGATAATTTGTTGAAATTTTAAGTTTGAGAATATTTAATTCAATTCTCTTTTAACTTCGGTTTAATTGTACGAACTTTAATCTTAAAATTGAGTATTAAACAAATAATTCGGTAAACTTAATTTTCAATTTCCACGTATTTGTAATGCGTTGAAATACACCGAAATATAAAATATTACAACTTATTTCTTGTATTTCAACTTGGTAATTATTAGCAAGTTGCAAATATGCACCGAAGTATTAAACACAACACTTTTACTACTAATTTAACAATAACTAATCATGAAATTTCCAAAGTCGCTTTACAACTGGCTTAGTCTTAGTGGTTTATTCTTAGCAGCCAATAGTTTTGTTTTAATTGTTGTTTTGTTTATAATTTCCATTACGCTCGATACCGGAAACTCATACTGGGGTTTGTATATTTACATTGTTTTGCCAATAGTAATGGTTATTGGGTTAGTTTTTGTTCCAATAGGAATGATTTTCAAAATAAAAAAGTTGAAAACTCAAGAGAAGGTATCGGGGCAGGACTGGCCTATTTTAAACCTGAATAATAAAAATCACCGAAAATCGCTGGCAATTGTTTCGGTTGTTACACTGGTGTTTGTATTGCTTTCTGCTGGTGGTAGTTATCAGGCATTTCACTATTCCGAGTCGGTAAATTTTTGCGGTAAACTTTGCCATTCCGTTATGAAACCCGAATATGTAACCTATTTAAATTCGCCACACGCGCGCGTAAAATGTGTTGAATGCCACGTGGGAGAAGGCGCCGATTGGTACGTAAAATCGAAAATGTCGGGTTTATATCAGGTTTATTCTGTAATTTTTAAGAAATATGCACGCCCAATAGCAACGCCATTGCACAACTTACGACCAGCCCGCGAAACCTGTGAAAACTGCCATTGGCCTCAAAAGTTTTACGCGCAAAAACTTCGTAATCAGCGGGGTTACTTAAAGGATTCGGCAAACACTGCATGGAATATATCGCTATTGATGAAAATTGGTCCCAGCTTCAGTGCTTACGGACTAAACGAAGGTATTCACTGGCATATTTCCGATGATGTAAAAATGGAGTATATCGCATCTTCGAACGACCGGGAATCGATACCTTGGGTACGCTACACTAACATAAAAACGGGTATTGTAAAAATATTTCAAGACGAAGAAAATAAGTTAACTACTAAAGCCTTCGATACTCTTAAAGTTAAAATAATGGATTGCATGGATTGCCACAATCGTCCTTCGCATTCGTATAAATCGGCACCGGCATATCTCGACAATGCATTGCTATCTGGCTCAATTCCACTCGATTTGCCATATATTAAAAAAGCAGCCTTAAAAGTTTTAAAAGAGCAATTCCCCACAACCGATTCGGCGCGATTGATGATTAGGCAAGGCATTAACGCCTATTATAAGGAGCGATATCCTCAAGTTTTTGCTTCCAAAAAAAATCTTATCGACAAAGCAATTTCGGGAATTCAACTTGCATATAGCCTTAATAATTTCCCCGAAATGAAAGCTTCGAGCGGAAGCTATTTAAATCATATAGGGCACTTAGAATCAAATGGTTGTTTCCGATGCCATTCAGGCAAGCACAAAACCGAAAAGGGCGAAACCATTTCCAAAGATTGTAATCTATGCCACACCATTGTATCTCAAGGTACTACGAAAGATTTGAAATCGGTAGGCGTAAACGAAAATCTCGAATTTATGCATCCTATCGATATTGGCGACGATTGGAAGGAAAATGCATGCTCGGAATGCCATAGAGATATGTAATAGCCAGATTATTAATTATATCACTGAAATAACAAAAAACTCGATTCAGTTCTTGTTAATTTACAAAAAACTTGTAGGTTTGCAACCTTAATTTTACAATCGAAAACGCAATTATTATATTATGAATGTGATTGTTAACGTTGCAAACACTGCAGCAGAATTTTTTTTACGGTTGCTCTCAATACAATCAGGAACTGTCGATTTGGCTGAAAAGAAGATCTCTGAAGCCGTGAGTGCAAAAGTACGTTTGTTAGATTTGTTTGAACAATGGCTCGTTAACCACGGCGTTGGGGTTGCTTATGCCGATTTTGTTAAACTTTTAATTGTGTTTAGCATAATTGCCATATTGGCCTTTTTTGCCGATTGGGTTTTACGCCGCACATTCCTTGCCGTTGTGGCGCAAATAGCCAAGAAAACAGAAACTGTTTTCGACGATATGTTGGTTGACAATAAGGTGTTTCATCGTTTGGCAAATTTGGCGCCCGCTGTAGTTATTTATTACTCTATTAACTTGCCGTTAGCCGATTCGCCAGCAATTGTGCTTTTTGTTCAAAAAATTTGTAAGCTATATTTGGTAATAATGGCACTAATGACGGTAATGGCTTTTATTAAGGCTGTTAACGATATGTACCTTACATTATTAATAGCAAAAACGCGATCGATAAAAGGATATCTTCAAGTACTAAAAATTATTATCTATATAATTGTTACACTTGTACTTATATCGATATTATGGGGTATAAATATTGGAGGTTTATTTGCTGGATTAGGTGCAATGACCGCCGTGCTGATGTTTGTTTTTAAAGATACAATTCTCGGACTTGTAGCATCGATACAACTGTCGGCTAACGACATGCTTCGCCCTGGCGACTGGATTGAAATGCCTAGCCGTAAAGCCGATGGTATTGTGCAGGATATTTCGTTGACTACAGTGAAAGTGCAAAACTGGGATAAAACGGTAACTACCATTCCTACTTATACTTTGGTGTCCGATTCGTTTACTAACTGGCGCGGAATGGAAGAAGCCGAGGGAAGGCGCATTAAAAAGTCGATATATATCGATATGAAAAGCGTGAGGTTTTATACCGATAACATACTTGATAAGTTGGCTAAGAATAAGATAATAGCCAAGAATTTCGATGTCCAAAAACATGTAGGCGGGGCTCAAATCGATACAGGAGCAGCTAAAGATCCTGAACACCGCACACTTACTAACCTTGGCATTTTTAGAGCATATTTGGAGTCGTATTTGAAGAATATACCTGTTATTCATGACAATATGACATTGTTGGTGCATTACCTTCAGCCAAACGAAAATGGTTTGCCATTAGAGTTGATTGCATTCTCAAAAGAAAAGGCTGGCAAGCCCTTCGAAATGTTACAAAGCGACATTTACGACCATATTCTTGCTATTTTACCCGAATTTGAAATAAGTGTATTTCAGCGCCCTACTAGCTACGATTTTCAACGATAAGTTGTATTATTGCATAATGCAAAGAGCGCAAGGGAATTAACCTTTGCGCTCTTTGCGTTTTTATAAAGACACACCAATTACTTGGTAACTGCCTGTGCATGAATATTATTTGCACGTCCCGAAGGGTCGGTGTTTGTCTGCCACTTCGGAATCCATTTTACTACTGTTTCGATAGCCGATTTTTGAGGAAAATGCTTTTCGAAAATTGCACGGAAATAAAACGCTTCCTTTGTAGCTGGCGTATTGTGAGGATATAATTCGGCAGCCATAGCAAATTGGGTATCAGAAACTTGTGCGTTGCAATGGGCAACAATTTGGTCAATCCAGTTATAACCAACGCCATCGCTAAATTGCTCTTTTTGGCGCCACAATATCGAATCGGGCAAGTACGGGTCGTTTTTATCGTCGAACGCTTTGCGCACAATATATTTCTCCATTCTACCTTCCAAGCGTTTAGGCATGCGGTCTTCGGGACAAATGGTCATTGCAACGTCTAACAAATTACGGTCCAAAAATGGAACACGAGCTTCTATACCGAACGCCATAGTCGATTTGTCGGCACGCAAGCAATCGGCTGTTGACAAAAGGTTTACGCGGCGAACGGTTTCGGCGGCAAATTCCTCGGCCGATGGAGCATTATGAAAATACAGGTATCCGCCAAATACCTCGTCGGCACCTTCGCCCGAAAGCACAACTTTAATACCCATATTCGAAATATATTTCGACAGAAAATACATGGGAGTGCTTGCGCGAATGGTAGTTACATCGTAGCTCTCGATATGCCAAATAATTTTTTCAAGCTCCTTAATTCCCTCTTCAACCGAAAAATATACTTCGTGATGCGTTGTTCCAATAAATTTTGCTACTTCGCGAGCTGCCTTCACATCGGGCGCATCGGCCGAAAGACCCACCGAAAATGAATGTAACTCCTGATTGGTACCTCGAAGCAATCGTTTTGTTATTGACGAAATTAAACTCGAATCTAAACCTCCCGAAAGAAGCACAGCCAAAGGCACATCGCTCATTAAACGAACTTTAGTGGCATCTATTAATGCATCTCGTAGCTTATTTAAATCTACTGGGTTAGTGGCTACTTTATAATCGTGCCATTCTGGTTTGTAGTAACTTACCAAACCAGTTTCGGGAGTATAGTAATGACCTGGAGGAAAAGCTTCAAATTCAGTACATTGGTCGGTTATCGATTTCATTTCCGACGAAAAGTACATGTTTCCTTCGGCATCTTTGCCGTAATACAAGGGTTTAATGCCTATGGGATCGCGACCTACCATGTATTTTTCGTTATCGTCGTCGATAAGAACGAACGAAAAAATACCACGAAGTTTATTGCAAAAATCGAGACCAAATTCTTCGTAAAGGTGTACTATTACTTCGCTATCGCAGGTTGTGCGAAACGTATGGTTTTTAAGAATTCCATTGCGTAGTTCCACATGGTTATATATTTCGCCATTGTGCATTACATACGCATTTTTCGATCCTTGTATGGGCTGACGACCAGTTGTAAGGTCGATAATCGATAATCGTTCGTGGCAAAGTACTCTTCCTGAAGGACTAACATGAACGCCCCGCTCGTCGGGTCCACGATGACTCATTCGAGAAGATAATTTTTGCACCTCTTCGGGGGCTCTATTTCCTATTACTGCTAAAATTCCACACATACATTAATTTTTTAAGGGGGTGATTTATTAAACACATCATATTTATAATACAGAAGCAAATAAAAAGAGGGTATTTAAATATATCAATAAAACTATCAATATTCTTAAAATTTTAAACCCAATTCGACAATTATCTTATAAATAAAAATAATTATTGACATTATGCTTGATATTTGTAATCTAAACCTCTGCAAAAATATATTTATGATTTGATTTTGCAAAGAAAAAACAAAAAAATATTACAAACAGTTGAAAATATTTAGTTTTTTAAGTAAAATTGAGCTTAATCTTTATAATTTTGATTTTATAATTTAAAAAAACATGGATAACTTTCAAATTGATAGTTTAGATAGGAAAATACTAGCAATTATTAAAAACAATGCTCGTACTCCGTTTTTAGAAGTAGGAAGGGCCTGTGATGTGTCGGGAGCCGCTGTTCATCAGCGTGTTCATAAGTTAATGAACGAGGGCGTAATTATGCGCGCCGAATTTATTCTCGATCCGCAGAAAGTGGGATACCATACCTGTGCGTACATTGGGGTGTTTCTCGAAAAGGCTAGTTTGTATAAGGATGTGGCAAAGCAGCTTGAGCTAATTCCCGAAATAGTTGAGTGCCATTATACTACAGGCAATTATTCGTTATTTATAAAGATATACGCAAAAAACAACGAGCATTTGCGCAATATATTAACCGATCAACTTCAGTCGATTGCTGGCATTTCGCGCACCGAAACTTTTATTTCGCTCGAGGAAAGTTTTAAAAGACAATTGCCGGTTGAAAAATAGTGGTTAGTACTGAGTATCTAGTAAATAGTATTTAGTACTTGGTACTATGTACTCTGTTGAAAGAAGGCATACAAATGCAACTATATATTAGCACTCATACCGAGTATGATAGGATTGATGCAAATTTTATTTAACATATACTAAAATGGAAATATCGCCAATAAGGAATAAAACAGATTATTGTAATGCATTAAAAAGATTAGAAATCATTTTTGATGCAAAAAATGGCACTTTGGAGAGTGATGAGGCAGATTTACTAGGCTTGTTGATTGACGATTACGAGAAAAAATATTACCCAATTGAAGCGCCTGACCCAATTGAAGCCATTAACTAACGGTTGTTATGATTCGAAATTTAGCAACTAAATTGAATCTTTCGCCTGGTTTATTGATACATGATTATCAACTTACAAGATAAAAAACTACGTTTGGCTAGCTAGCAATGGCTATAAATCATAACGGTTTCATCGCAGATTGCATGTTTTCGGCTCACGCCTCACAAGCGCAGAATATTAAAAGGAAACATCTTCGTTCAACCATCCAAAGCTTTCTGCCCAATTATTGGGGTCGTCAAATTATTACAAACCAAGTGATTCCGACGCGATTCGAACGCGTGACCCACAGCTTAGAAGGCTGTTGCTCTATCCAACTGAGCTACGGAACCATAAATCGGGTGCAAATTTATAAAAAAAATGCATTGTATATCAGGTTTCAGAAAATATTTACCAATTCGTACTTGCTAGCTCTACATAATTAATTCAATTGGCTTACAATTAATGGTTTGCAGTTCTATTTGGTTGTTTTCGAAAGCGAAAATGCCTTCCCTTTTCTTTCAATTTCCAAGGCTTTTCCTGTAAATTTTAACGGATCCTTC
This sequence comes from Bacteroidales bacterium, assembly GCA_025361285.1. GTDB lineage: Bacteria > Bacteroidota > Bacteroidia > Bacteroidales > JAAUTT01 > JAAUTT01. The sequence goes on from JANYAP010000090.1 coordinate 43,506, forward strand.
AATAGGCTCGAACCCAACGTTTATATTGGAATCGAGAACATTTTCCTTTGTTCCTAAGCACAAAAAACCTCCATTTATTAAACTTTCGGCGAAAAGGTTTAGTACATTGGCTTTTAGGGTTTGATTGAAGTAAATGAGTACGTTACGACAAATAATTATGTTCATTTCGCAAAGAATACCATCGGAAACTAAATTGTGATTGGAAAAAACTACGTTGGTAATTAGCGATTTATTGAAAATAGCGACTTTCGAATCGGTGTGGTAATAGTCGGAAAACACCTGTGCGCCACCTGCTTTTTTATAGTTTTCGGTATATGTACCCACTTTATCGATAGGGAAGATGCCATCCTCTGCAGTTTTTAGTGCATAACTATTGAAGTCGGTGGCGTAAAATTGTGTTTTGTCGTACAATCCTGCTTCTTTAAAAAGAATGCCCATAGAATACACTTCTTCTCCTGTGGCACAACCAGCATGCCAAACCTTAATTGAAGGATACGTTATAAGCCTAGGCAATAATATATTACGAAAATAAAGGTAAAATTCTGGATCGCGGAACATTTCGGTAACGTTGATAGATAGGTCTTTCAGTAAATTATTGAAGTATAACGTATTATATAAAACTTTCTGCTGAACCTGAGCTATCGACGTTAACCCATCCATTATCATACGTTGCTTTATTCTCCTTCGAAAATGCGAATGTCGATAGTTTCGAAAATCATAACCATATTTTCCGAATATTGTTTCCTGCAAAAGTTTTAATTCAGCTAGTTCACTACTGTTTTGCTCATCGTTAATATTGCTCATTTATACGCTAATTGCTAATATTTAGAAACTTAACTAATGTGGTACGCAGTAATTCGAGGTTTATAGGTTTCGACAGATACTCGTCGAAGCCAGCGCCAAGTATCTGCATTTTCTCGCTTGCTAAAACGTATGCGGTTTGTGCTATTACTGGCACATTTCGTATTTTTTTTATTGCCTCTAATGCCTCGTATCCATTCATTACTGGCATTTTTATATCCATAAGTACGAGTTTTATTTCTGGATATTTTTCGAATAAATCGAGTGCTTCCTTGCCATTTTTTCCCCAATATATTGTAAAGTTGAAACTTCGTAACGCTTCCTTTATGAAATAGTAATTTATTTCTTCGTCCTCTGCAATCAAAATCTGCATTTTATCGGACTTAACAAGCTCTATTTTATTACTTTCCAGAAATCTTTCAAAAGCTATCAGGTTTTCAACCTTATCGTCTTCAATTAAAATTTTTACTTTTTCGGACATGTTGTGAAAATTTTAATATAGCCACACTCTTCTTAAACATAATTATTTACGATAAAATTGGGCTTTGCAAATATTCGCTAGCGCCTTGCGAAATGTAATTGAAAAATATAAGCGAAACAGTTATTGTATATATTGCCTATATTATTAATAATCAATATAATGTATTCAATTTTCAAATACTATCAAATTTAACTTATTTTATTGTAAAGTGCAATTTTTATCTGGTGAACAAGCGCACCTTACTCTGATGATTGATATCATCGAAGAAAATTTATACAATCGTTTAACCATTTTGAAATAAATATGTTTAATTTAAAAATAATTATGGCTAATATTAGACATATTCGAAAAGATTACACACTTAAAGTATTGATTGAGAAAGAAATATCGCCAAATCCTCTCCTTCAGTTTTCGGAGTGGCTTAACGAAGCCATTTTAGCCGAAGTGTTGGAGCCAACGGCCATGGCGCTATCTACAGTTTCCTCCGAAGGGAGACCATCGTCGCGAATAGTATTGTTGAAACATGCTACAATTGAAGGATTCGATTTTTTTACAAACCAACAAAGCAAAAAGGGTAAGCATCTGCAAAACAATTCGTTTGCATCACTACTGTTTTTCTGGCCCGAACTGGAAAGGCAGGTGCGAATAGAGGGAAAAGTACAAATGCTATCGAACGAAGAATCGGATAACTATTTCGATATCAGACCAGAGATGAGTAAAATAGGGGCGTGGGCATCGCCGCAAAGTTCAATTATACCCAACCGAAAAACCTTAGAGGACTGGTTTAAAGAATTTGAAGAAATATACCACAATAAGCCAATAAAACGACCACCTCATTGGGGAGGGTATCGACTAGTACCCGAATTAATTGAGTTTTGGCAAGGTCGCGTAAACCGCCTTCACGATCGTATTGAGTACACACTCCACAATGGCGCATGGCAATTACATAGGCTTGCACCATAGCGCGCTAATAACTAATAACTAATGTCTTACGCTAATGTTTTACGACTTACGACTAATATCTTACGACTACTATCTTACCTCTTCGACCTTGGCTTTATTCTTTCGCGCTCTTGGTATTTTCCAGTATTACGCGGTACTTCCGATTTTTTGGGCATCATTAAATTGCGGCGCTCCGACACATCGCGCGACGAACTGCAACTATAAGATATTGATAATAAGAACAATGCAATCACCGATAATAATGTATATTTTCTCATAACTATAAGGTTTTAAAACCGTTTACGGTAATTGTAAGTTTTTGATTCGTTGTTAGATATAATATATTTTACTAATATTTGTGCAAAAACGCTTCGATAACCTTCAATCAAAAATAGACAATATCCTATTCTGCCGCTTCCTCTACCGTATCGCCCAAAACAAGCGTCGATTCTATATAAGGCAATTCCTGAACCTCTTTTAATCGACTCTGTATCTTACGGGTACGCGTACCAACCAGCTCGTCGATGTCTTCTCCAGCTTTCTGTATTTTTTCCTGTGCTTTTTTCAACACATCGCCAAAGCGCGAAAACTCCGACTTAACGGCGCCTAATATTTTCCATACTTCGCTCGACCGTTTTTCGATTGCCAACGTGCGAAAACCCATTTGTAGGCTATTAAGTATGGCAGCTAGTGTGGTTGGACCAGTAACTACAATTTTATATTCGCGTTGCAGCGTTTCTAGCAAATTGGTGCGACGCACAACTTCGGCAAACAAGCCCTCAACGGGCAAAAACATTATGCCAAAATCGGTTGTGTATGGCGGATCGATGTACTTATCGCGTATGTCCTTAGCAAACTTTTTAATACTGCTTTCTAGCGATTTGCCTATATTGGCAACTAAAGTGGCATCGCCAACATCATACGCTTCGAGCAGTGCGTGATAATCTTCGAGTGGAAACTTCGAATCGATAGGTAGATAAACCGCTCCACCGCCATCGTCCTTTCCGGGAAGCTTAATGGCGAACTCAACGTTTTCGCGAGTATCTTTTTTGGTAACAACATTGCGATCGAACTGCTCGGGACTAAGTAGCTGATCGAGAATGTTTTCGAGCTGAATTTCGCCTAACACACCGCGCGTTTTTACGTTCGATAGTACTCGTTTTAAATCGCCAACGCCAGTAGCTAGTGTTTGCATTTCGCCTAATCCTTTGTGTACCTGCTCTAAACGTTCACTTACTTGGTTAAACGACTCGGTAAGTCGCTTTTCCAAAGTAGTTTGTAGTTTTTCATCTACGGTTGCACGCATCTCATCGAGCTTCTTAATATTCTCATCCTGAAGAGTTTTAAGTCGAAGCTCAACCGTTTCGCGTATTTTTTCGAGTTGCAGCATTAGCGAATCGAGCTTCTGGCGCTGTAACTCGTTAAAATCGCGTACGTTAACCGAAAACTTTTCTTCGAACGATTTAAGCGATTTCGTAAGCTCTTCTCTATTAGTGCGTTCGCTGGTAGCTTGTTGTTCTGCAAAAGTCTTTAGCTGCACCCCAAACGTCTCAAGCTGATCCTTTTGCAGGTTTCCTATATCGGTAATGCTTTTCGAAATCATGTCCGAAAACGCTTTCAATGTCGAAAGTGTTTCCTCGCGGTTATCCTTAGCCGAGCGCAGCAATTCCTCGCGATTACGCGAAAACTCCTCGCGTATCGACGAATCAAGACGGGCTAACTGGTCGTTTATCTGGTTAAACCTAAGTTGATTATCGGATGTGGAACCAGCGTTGGAATTTCGCAGAACTACAATAAGAATTACAATTGTAACTAACAGAATTACAATTAATAGAATAGGTAATATCGACATGAGTGTTTTTTTCGCTAAAGATATATAAAAATGTGCCTGATGGCGTTATAGCAAACGCTAATATCACTCTAATTGTTGTAATGTTCAGTATAATTATATACATTTGTTCAGTATAACGAACAGGTTTATTCATTATGATATTACAAGACACTATTGCTTCGGTTATATCGAAACAAAATAAAGCATTGCCAGCTAATACAAATACAATAAACCGTAATTTAAGCAGCGAAATAAATACAGATACTAATCATGCCATTATAATCACTGGTATAAGGCGTTGCGGTAAAAGTACGCTGTTAAAACAGTTAGCAGCAAAGTATCATTTGTTTCATTTTTTGAATTTCGAAGATACACGCCTAATAGGTTTGGATAGTTCCGATTTCGGGAAACTTCAAAATGTATTTGAACTAAGTCCAATGAAATCAAATGTTTATCTTTTCGATGAAATTCAAGTAATTGATAAATGGGAAATTTATGTGAGGCAGTTACTCGATAATAGGAGCAAAGTTTTTATTACAGGATCCAATGCGTCGTTGCTTAGTCGCGAGCTAGGTACCCGACTTACTGGTCGACATCTTAGCTACGCTCTATATCCGTTTTCGTTTAATGAGTTTATCAATTTTAGTAGTAAACTAGCAGATATTGAATCGTTTGCGGAATATTTTAATATTGGAGGTTTCCCTGAATACATTTCGCACCCCGACGAGCAACTCTTACAAAACTTAGTAAACGATGTGCTTTTGCGCGATATTGTTGTGCGGTACAACATTCGAAATTCGTCTGCTTTACAGCAAATTACATTGTATTTACTGTCGAATGTAGGTAAGGTATTTTCGTACACTGGTTTATGCAAGACATTTGAACAAACTTCAATAAACACTTTGATTTCGTTTATAAAATATCTCGAAGATTGCTACATGATTTTTACCTTGCCTAAATTCGATTATTCGCTTAAAAAACAATCTGTTAATCCTAAAAAAATATATTGTGTCGATCAAGGACTTATCCGTGCAAATAGCTTATCATTTTCGCCCGACGATGGTCGAATTCTCGAAAACGTAGTATATATTCATTTGCGGCGGTGCAAGTTGGTTATATATTACTTTAGGCAATTGGGTGATTGTGATTTTGTTGCAGGTAAAAGAAACCAAATTACCATCGCAATTCAGGTTTGTTATCAAATTAACGATGATAATAAAACCCGTGAGGTTAAAGGCTTAATTGAGGCTGCTAAATTCTTTAAACTAACAGAAGGACTTATACTTACATATAATCAAACCGATAGTTTCGATATTGACGGTGTAAAAGTTAAGGTGCAACCAGTTTGGGAATGGATGTTAAGTTATCAGGCAAGTTAATAGAATTAACATAATAATTCTACTTTTGTGAAGTTATCAGATTAATAAATAATATAATTGATTCAATTACAATCAAATAAATCAAGCGTCCATGTTTTTTCTACTTTCAAAACTACTCTCGTTTATACTTGCACCATATTTTTGGTTTATTACGCTGTTATTCATTGCATTATTTACAAAAAAAGCGAATAAAAAACGTAATTACATTATGGTTGCTATTGCAGTATTGTTTATTTTTTCGAATACCTTTTTAAGCAACGAAATTAACAACTTATGGGAAGCTAAACCACTAAAAACAAGCAATATAGGGCATTTCGATTATGCCATAGTTTTGGGTGGTTTTTCGTCGTACGATACCACTTACTCAAAAGTTAAGTTTCTCGATGCTAGCGATAGGCTATGGCAAGCGTTGCAGCTATATCATCTTAAAAAAGTGAATAAACTTATGATATCTGGAGGATCGGGTAAATTACTTCATCAGGATGAAAGTGAGGCAGATAAGGTTAAGGCATTTTTAATATCGCTAAATGTACCTGAAAAAGATATTATTATGGAGATAACATCGCGAAACACTCACGAAAATGCCGTAAATACTGCTTCGTGGCTAAAAAAGCATCACCCAAACGCACAATGTTTGTTGGTAACTTCCGCAGGCCACATGAGGCGTGCTTTGGGCTGTTTCAAAAAAGCAAATGTTAACGTAACGTCTTTTTCAACAAACTATTATGCCGAACCGCGGTCGTTGGAGTTCGATAAATTAATTTTACCCTCTGCCGATGTTATTGCGGGCTGGCAAGCAACAATTAAGGAAATGGTTGGATTTGTTACTTATAAGATAATGAGGTATTGTTGATTATATAGAACCAAGAGCCAAGAACCAAGAATCTGCGGAGAGAGCTTCACCGTTCGTAAATATTATTGTCGAAACAATAAGGTATAAGGTTGGTTGTATGGGTGTCATATTTTTCTATTAAGGTTAAAAAAGTATAGTTAAAAACCTTATTTTAAATTTGTTAACCATAGTACAACAATACACCGAGATTTCTAAAAACCCTATTAACCTTGTTTTTATGGCGGACATCCGACTTCCGACTTCCGACTTCTGTCTTCCGACTTCTGTCTTCTGACTTCCGTCTTCCGACTTCCGACTTCCGTCTTCCGACTTCGGACTTCCGTCTTCCGACTTCAGTCTTCAGTCTTTCTTCCTTTTAAACAACTTTTCTATTAAGTCGGGGCGATTAATCTTAAACAACTCATTCTTAATTTGTTGCTGGTTTTCGGGCTTATAGTAGAAGAAAAATCGCTGTTGAGCTTTCTTTTCATCGGGATGGCGTGCGGTAAAAACTGGTTTCATGGAGTATGGATCTACACCCGAATAGTAAATAGCAGTAGATAAAGTCATTGGAGTTGGGGTAAAATCCTGTACCTGCTCTGGAAAAAATCCCATCTGTTTCAATTCGGCAGCCATTTCGGCCATATCGCTAGCTTTCGATGCCGGATGACTTGAAATAAGATACGGAATAATTTGCTGCTTAATGCCCGCCACACGGCATATATTTTCGAAATTGATTTTTAGCTTCTGAAACATCTCAAACGATGGTTTACGCATACTTTTCAGAACGTGCGGTGCATTATGTTCGGGAGCCACCTTTAATCGACCCGAAACATGCTTTAACACTAACTCTTTCAAGTAAATACGAGCTTGTTTTTGCATTTCAACATCAGTTAAACCGTAAAACAAATCGTAACGAACACCACTACCAATAAATACCCTTTTAATACCGTTAACTGCCGACACTTTGCCATAAAGTTCGGTGAGCGATTTGTGCGAAGCATTCAAGTTTTTACACACCGAAGGGTAAATGCACGAGGCTCTACGGCATTTTGCGCAGATAGTTAATTCCTTACCTCGCATGCGGTACATATTTGCCGACGGACCACCCAAATCGGAAAGGTTTCCGCGAAAACCAGGCGTTTCTGTTACTTTTTTTACTTCGTCTAAAATCGATTTTTCGGAACGGCTTAGAATATGCTTTCCCTGATGTGCCGAAATGGTGCAAAAGCTGCAGCCACCAAAGCATCCACGGTGTATGTTCACCGAGTCGCGTATCATGAGGTAGGCCGGTATTGGTTCCTTGTCGTTATAACGAGGATGCGGCATTCGTGTAAAAGGTAAGCTATAAGGCTCATCTATTTCGTGTTGCGTGTAATCGATGTACGGCGGATTAACCACAACTAACTTATTACCAAACGTTTCTAATAAACGAGCGGCATCGTCGCGGTTCGATTCTTCTTCGGTAATTTTGAAGTTTCGCGCATAATTGAGCTTATCTTTTTTACAATCGTCGAACGACAATAATGTTGTAGTACGTTTATACTTAAAGTCTTCTAGTTTTTCGGTTTTTTTTATCACAAAAGCCGTTTGCGGGATGTTGCGAAGCGATGATATTGTTTCTCCATTTTTAAGTTGCTGTACAATAGCACTTATAGGCTTTTCGCCCATTCCGTAAACCAGCAAGTCGGCACCGCTATCAATTAGAATAGAGGGTTTTAGCGTATCGCTCCAATAATCGTAATGTGTTAGCCTACGCAGCGATGCCTCAATACCGCCAAGAACAACGGGCGTTTGTGGAAATAGATTTTTTAATATTTGAGTGTAAACAGTTGCGGCATAATCGGGGCGTGCACCTGCCTTGCCACCTGGCGTGAAAGCATCTTCCGAACGTAGCCGGCGATTAACGGTGTAATGGTTAATCATCGAGTCCATATTTCCAGCCGAAACGGCAAAGAATAACCGAGGTGTGCCAAGTTTTTTAAAATCGCGTAAATCGTCGCGCCAATTGGGCTGAGGCACAACGGCAACCTTTAAGCCTAAATGCTCAAGCCAACGCCCTATTACAGCAAGTCCAAACGATGGATGATCGACGTATGCATCTCCCGAAAATATGATTACATCGACCTCGCTCCATCCCAACAGTTTAATTTCTTTAGAAGAAGTGGGCAGCCAATTGTTATTATGATGCTTTTGCATAGAAATATTCTCAGCCACAAAAGTAATGTAATTTAAGTAAATAGGAGTAATGGAGTATAGTTGAGTTGCCGCGAATTATGAATTCTTCATCCTCCCTTCTAAAAAATTACTTATCATTGTAAAAAACTTTGCATGAAAGCACATTGCTTACAACATGTACCTTTCGAGGGTATGGCTGCAATTGAATTGTGGTTAATTAAGCAGAAATTCGAAATTTCGTACACCAAATTTTACGAGAATGCAAAACTACCATCGTTGCACGATATTGATTGGGTTGTTATAATGGGTGGGCCAATGAACGTTAACGACGAAAGACAGTTTACTTGGCTTAATTCCGAAAAAATATTTATTCGTCAATGTGTTGAAAAGGGGAAAGTTGTTATTGGCATTTGCCTTGGAGCTCAACTAATTGCTAATGTTTTAGGAGCAAAAGTTTACCGAAACTCACAAAAGGAAATTGGTTGGTTTACTATTAGTAAAGCACCTTTGCTTAAAAACGGCAACCTTTTTGCCGAATTACCAAACCACACAGTGGCATTTCATTGGCATGGCGAAACATTCGATTTACCATCAGGCGCCGACCTTATTGCGAGCTCCGAGGCATGCAAAAATCAAATTTTTACCATTGGCTCGAAGGTAATTGGTTTTCAGTGTCATTTGGAAGTTACCACAAAATCGGTGGCTACAATGCTCGAAAACTGCAAATCGGAACTTAAGCATTCTCCATATATCCAAAACGAGCTGGATATTATTGATGGAGCTAAACAAAATTGTGCTAAAATGAACAAAATATTATATACTATGCTCAATCGGTTATTAATTGTTTAATAGTACGTTGTATTATAAATAGTTCGGTGCAAGTTTGCAACTTGCTTATAATAAAAAAGTTGAAATACATAGAAAAAAGTTGAAATATTTTATATTTCTATGTATTTCCACGTATTACAAATACGTGGAAATTTAAAAATTAGAAGTTTACCGAACTATTGATTATAGCATTGCTTTAATTAAACATCTAATCTTCATGAAGTTATTAAGTTTTATAGCCGTAGTTTTAGTTATTTTTGTAGTATATTGTGGAGCAAACTATTTCGTATTTATACGAGGATTACAATCAATACCACAAATTGCATGGTTTCGTTATAGTTACATAACTGTTTTCATATTTCTGTCGAGTAGTTACCTTATCAGTAAAGCCTTAGAACATACATCCTTCATTGGTTTTCATCATTTATTCTATTGGGTTGGATCGTTTTGGTTTGCAGCGCTTCTGTATTTTTTAATGAGCGTTATTATTGTCGATTCGTTGAAAATAAGCAACTTGGCATTCAATTTCCTTCCTGCAAAAGATAGCTTACCTTACCTGCAACTTAAAATATATTCATTCGCTGGAATTGTTATAATTGTTTCATTAATACTGACTTATGGTTATTGGAACGCAAGGCATCCAAGGGTTAAACGCTTGGAAATTAGTGTTGAAAAGAATATGGGTACACGTAAAAGTCTTACAATTGCAATGGTTTCCGATATACATTTGGGAACGTTGCTTGGTAAACAACGTGTTAACGAAATGGTTGAACAAATAAACGTCTTAAAGCCCGATATTGTTTTATTTGCCGGCGATATTCTCGACGAAGTTCAAACGCCTATTTTTCGAAACAATGTAGGCGAACCTCTAAAAAACCTCATTGCGCCATTGGGAGTTTATGGCATTACTGGCAACCACGAGTATATTGGTGGTATTAACCAATCGGTAAATTATCTGGAATCGCTAAATATTAAATTGGTGCGCGACACGGTTTTACTTGTCGATAACTGCTTTTATCTGGCAGGGCGCAACGATAAGGATCAAATACGATTTACCCGAAAACCTCGTAAACCACTTAACGAAATTCTTGCAGGAATAAATAGCCAATTACCTATTATTTTGCTCGATCATCAACCATATAAACTTACCGAAGCAGAAGAAAACGGCGTTGATCTTCAACTTTCGGGGCACACTCATCATGGGCAGTTTTGGCCTATTAAACTAATAACACTTAAAATATTTGAAGTAAGCTGGGGTTATATTCGTAAAAGTAATACAAATATTTATGTATCATGTGGTTACGGATATTGGGGGCCACCCATTCGCATTGGAAATACACCCGAAATTGTGCTTATTACACTGTTGCCTACAAAGATGTAGAGCTACTTTGCAACGAATAAAACTTGCATTTATGTATTGTATTCTTACATAAATGAAAACATATCGTGCACTCTACCAACAAGTTCTTTAGGTTCGAAGGGTTTAATAATAAAATCGACTATCCCCATAGCTTTAAAACTATTGATAATCATATCGCTATTAACCGATGTAACAAAAATGATAGGAATTTGCCCGTAGCGCGGGTCGGAGTTAACTTTGCGAACAAATACCCTGCCGTTCATATTTGGCATTTCCATATCGGTTAAAATAAGGTCGGGACGGTTGCCCTGTACCAGATAATCAAGTGCTTGCTGTCCATCACTTTTGGTTACAATATTGTATTCGCTCTCCAAAAGTGCCTTAATGTGTTCAAGCATTGTATCGCTATCGTCAACCACTAATATGGTTTTTTGGTTTTTAGGTTTATTATCGGAGGCAGTATTAGTGTTTTCCATAATTTTAAAATGACAATTTCAATTTATATATGGTATAAATTTGACTATAATGTATAGGTATTCTACTCTGCATTAGTAACATTAAGAACTTCTTTAACCTTTGCCAGTAAATCGTCGTTTACAAAAGGCTTAACAATATAATCTAAAACGCCCATAGCTTTAAAACTGTTTTTAAGCATAATGCTTTCCACCGTTGTAACAAAAATAATAGGAATTTTGCCATACCTAGGGTTCGAATATATTCGGCGAGCAAAGGTTCGTCCGTTCATGTTTGGCATAAGCATATCGAGCAGTATAAGATCTGGGCGATTTCCTTCGTTTAAATATTCCAAAGCTTCCTGTCCGTCGTTTTTTGCAACAATAATAAAATCTTTCTCTAGTATCGATTGCATAAGAAACCGCATCATTTCGTGATCGTCGACCACCAAAACGGTTTTCTTAGCAATTCCATTTTCATCGGTTGTGCTTGTATTCATAATGAAGAATCCTTTTCTTATAAAGTTAAAGAATTATGTTGTAATTACCAAGTTATGTAATTTAAATTTTGCTAAAAGCGAAAAAATTAAAAAAAACAACATAATTACTTTAAAGCCAGGTAATTATCAATAATTACGATTGGGCTGGTATCCATTTCGGATGTTTTTTTATAAAATTATGAAAAACTTTTCGTTTTTCAATCAGTAAGGCTTTAATTTTTTTTGGTATAGTATGTTTGCGCATATACTTAAACGTGTTTTTATTGTTAAGTTTAACGTCCACAGTATTTTTATACCATTCGTGCCATTGGCCATTGGTTCCAATCCAATCTACAATTTCCTTGTCGGATGTATTATTAACCGTGTTATGCCAAAAATGTTGTACGGCTTTTACTAGCTTTTTGTCGTTAGCAATTTCGTTATGGAACGGACATTCCTTCTGTATCAGAAACTTATCAATTTCCTGCTCGCCAAGCCCTTCTTTTAATTTTGGGTAGAACGGGTATGTTAAGCAGTCGGTTGGTCGTATATCGATTGACAGTTTGCAACCATCACCTTTCGAAAACAAACATAATTCGTTAATTGCTATATCTTTACAATTGCCACGCTCGTCAGATACGTTTCCTATCTCAAAGTTTTTGTGAGTGCGCGACAATTTTTCCATTTCCCACCCAAAAACTGTAAAAACACCACGTTTGCAGCACTGTCCGTTGCATTGCGAACAATATTTTGCAAACCGTTTAACTATTGCTTCTTTTTCTTTCATATTGTTCTTTTTTTTGACTTTAAAAACTACTAATTTAATATTTGAAGTCTTTTTAAGGCAACCTATTACTTAGATTGGCTTCGCGCCATTTATCATTAATCGTGCTTCGAAAACTTATCGGCAATTTGTTCAATTTTATCGAATATGTTTTTTATAAGCCTGAAATACAGTATTGTATATAATAATCCGATAGTAAGCCATAGAACCAAAATGTTAACCCAAAGTGTACTAAAAAACATTCCAAACACTTGTTTTTGAGGTGCATAGAAATGTGCCTTTATTAGTTTCGAATCGGGGTTAAGGTATATTGGATCGGCTTTCTGAAATAACTCCCCGCCATATTCAACAATTTTATCAACTTCGTTGGAGTTTGTAACAAACTCAGTAAGTTTTTCGTTATGGTTACTCATTTTAAGCTGCAAAAACGATGCCTTTTGTTGTGGCGTTTGTTGCAAATTACTAATTATGGCATCGCGCTCGTTGTTTGCTTTGTTGTATAACCTTATGTAATACTTATTTAGTTTGTCGAGATGTTCCGACAAAGCATTTAAATTTTCTACGGTAATTGTATTGGCGTTAATATTTTCTACCTCATTAAATTTGAGAAGCTTATTGGATGAATTTTCCTTTTTAATTTCGTTATGCAAAACTAGTAAATTGTTAGCTAACAAGCCTTTGTCTTCAGGACTTGATAACTGCTGTGAGGCGTAATCGACCTTATTTTTCAAATTTCTATACCAAAAGTCCTTTTTGTAGTGCGCCTTACTCATAATTTTTTCGAATGGGTACAAAAGCTTCTCGTAATCGTTATGCATAAATTGCTGTACAGCTAATGCTTCGTATGCCCAGCGGGCTGCAATAATTTCGCCATAAAATGGAACCTTATGCGGCGTGGATAGGGCAGGGTTTAGCTTGTCGTATTTTACTATTACACCGCTTAAAATAATTTGAGGAATTACAAGGAATGGTATTAGTATATAAATAGTTACTACGGTTTTGAAGCTGTCGGAAATAACTAGTCCAACCACGTTCGATCCGGCCCAGGCGCTAAAAAGTACAATCCAGTATTCGAAATACATTCCTTTTATCTCGATAATTGAATTGCCAACCAATACGAAGGCAAGGGCTTGCAGTGCCGAAATAGAAAATAGTATAGCAATTTTCGACATCAGGTAGCTAGCCCAACTTAGATTAAGAAATGCTTCGCGTTTAAGAATTTTACGATCTTTAATAATTTCCTCGGCACTAACCGACAGCCCAACAAAAATGGCAACTATTACCGACATGAAAATATATACTGGCAAGTTGCTGTTGCCGCTTAGGGTATAGCCTTCGGCGCTTGTAACGTTAAAATATTTAATAAGGTAGGCTAAAATAAAAGCTAAAAGTGGCGCTTCGAACAAATTTATTATAAGGTATTGTGTATTTGCTAGTTTCGATAAAACATCGCGTTTTATAAAAACTAAAAATTGCCTTAATAAACCAGGTATTTTAAAATGAATATATGGCTTATCGAACACATTATTAGGTACTTTAGGTTGGGAAGCTATATAATTCAAAAAATGTTCGTTCCACTCTTTCGGCGACACTTTACGGGTATGTGTAATTTTCCCGTATTCGTCTAACACTCTCGATTCCACTATGTTAAATACCTGCTCGGGGTTTACATTACCGCAAATATGGCATTCGCTTTCGTTCCAGTTGGCATGGTGCATTCGCGATTTAAAGTAAATGATCGATTCAATGGGATCGCCGTTGTATATTAAATATCCTCCCGAATCGAGAATTAGTAGCTTGTCGAACATTTTAAAAATATCCGACGATGGCTGATGTATAACCACAAATACCAGTTTACCTTTAAATGTTAGTTCTTTAAGTAAATCCATAATATTCTCCGAATCGCGCGACGATAGTCCCGATGTGGGTTCATCGAGAAAAAGAATACTTGGCTCGCGAATAAGTTCGAGCGCTATGTTAAGTCGTTTTCGCTGTCCACCGCTAATTTTCTTATTAAGTGGCGAGCCTACTTTCATATCCTTAATATCAAATAAACCAAGGCTTTGAAGCATGTCGGTTACTATCTGACGTATTTTAGGATCGGTAATATTATCGAAACAAAGTTTAGCGTTGTAGTATAGGTTTTCGAATACGGTAAGATCCTCAATAAGAAGATCGTCCTGCGATACGTATCCTATAACACCTTCTGTTTCTTTTCGTTGAGTATGAATATTAATTCCATTAACTAGAATTTCGCCACACGATGGCTTGCTCGAACCATTAAGTACATTCAAGAGCGTTGATTTACCTGCTCCGCTAGCTCCCATAATTCCTACCAATCGGCCCGATTCTTCAGAAAAGCTCATCTGCTGCAAACCAGCCTTTCCGCCTTTAAAATGGTATTCGATATTATTTACTTCGAAAATTATTTTCGAACCATCCATACCATTATGAAAAAAAGTAACCACATCGCTAAAATATATTGGTTTAATTTGCGGGTTGCGAATGCTAGAGCCAGTATTAAACACATGTACTTTATCGTGCGGTAAAAGCTGACCATTAAGATATATTTCACTTTCGCCTAAATACCTCACTAAAAATAGGTTAGCCGAAACTACTTGTAAAACTCGAACTTGCCCGTCTAAACCATCGGAATATATGTGTCGTGTTCCATCGAACTGAAAATCTTTTATATTATTGATAATTACCACCTTATTTGTAGGTTGCAAAAGATCGGAAGGGTATAAAACAAAATCGCTAATCAATGAAAATTCGTCGGCAGGAATTTTAAATGTTTCGGATACCGTTGAAATGAAAGCCAGCTCTTGCTCAGTTATTTCTTCGGTTGGTGGTATATCGGATTTTACGAATTCCAAAAGCTGTATTAATACTATAACCTTCTGTTTTTGAAGTAGTTCCTCGTTAAGCTCGGTGCAAATTACTAAAAGGCGTACTGAACTTGCCGATGTACGTTTGTCGCTGCGGCTTGTTTCTGTAAGCTTTTTTTGAAGCATCCGATAATATGTGTCGAATACTTTCAAATATTCCTGCACAAGTTCGGCGTTAAGCTGCCGTTTTAAAAAATTTTCTACAACAATTCTTCTGTCATGACGGTTGCTTTGAGGCCTTGCAATAATAGCAAACAACTGCATTAAAGCTTTTAAAATCTGTTCACTCATACTATGAGACTATATTATTTCTCTTAAGCTCTTTAACAATATTCAAATAATTAAAAGTAGTTTTAGTTACTACAAGGTACACAATGATAGCAAATAGTTAGCAAAGTTTTTGTATTTATTCTGGCAAAAAGAATATTCTTTTTACGTAGAGTGAATAGTAAGGTTGTAAAAAAATAATAGAAATATAGTTTGTTATTAATAAGATAGTTAAATGCAAAATATGCATTTTTTCATATTGTAGATAAGTACAAATGCTAATTAAGGGTTAAAGAGCCCTTGGGTTTAGTCAAAGGTTTCAAAATTCATTAATAATTAATGCTTTAGCCAAAAAATAATAGAAGAATAAGCAATATAGTGACTCTAAGAAAACTCTTCTTTGGTTACTTTTTTCGATAACTTAGCGAAGCGTTCTCATGAGCGAAAGCGAATAAAAAAGTAACAAGAAAAATATTTGAAACTTATTGTAAATATTGACATACAACTATATTTTTGACATTTTAACGAGTTTTCTTAGTAACACTATAGAGTGTTACGCATTATATTTTCGAAACAGGGTAATTACGTTCTGACCTCCAAACCCAAACGTATTGTTCATTGCAACGTTAACTTCGCGTTTTTGGGCAATGCCAAGTGTTAAGTTTAACTCGCTGGATATTAGTGGATCGACATTTGCTGTATTTATAGTAGGAGGGATGATGTTGTTTTTAACGGCGTTAATGCAGGCAATAGCTTCAATTACACCAGCTGCTCCAAGTAAATGCCCTGTCATTGATTTTGTGGCACTTACCGAAATATTTTTTGTATGGTCGCCAAATACATCGCAAATAGCTTTTAATTCGCACAAATCGCCTAGCGGTGTAGAAGTAGAATGCCCGTTTATATAATCCACTTGCGATGCATTTATTTGCGCATTTTGCATTGTTAGTGTCATTGCTCTGTTAACTCCTTCGCCATCAGGGTGTGGGGCAGTTATATGATATGCATCGCACGTCATTGCACCACCAATAATTTCGGCATAAATATTAGCACCTCTTCGTTGTGCATGCTCTAATTCTTCAAGTACAATTGCACCAGCACCTTCGGCCATAACAAAACCATCGCGCGAGGTATCGAAAGGGCGGCAAGCAGTTTCATATTCATCGTTATTGGTCGATAGAGCCATCGCTGCATTAAAAGCGCCAATACCAGTTTCGGCAATAGCAGCCTCGGAACCTCCACAAAGTATTATGTCGGCGTTGCCCATGCGTATTTGATTTAGTCCATCGAGTATTGCTACATTCGACGATGCACAAGCGGCAACAGGAGCATAATTAATACCTTTGAAACCGTATTTAATAGCAATTAATGCTGCTCCTATATTAATAATCATTCTAGGAAGAAAAAAAGGCGTAAAGCGAGGTATATTGCCGTGTCGAACGTAATCGAAAACTTGCTCCTCAAGTGTGTTTACACCTCCATAGGCGCTGCCCCAAATTACACCTACGCGTGTTTTATCAACTGCATTTAAATCGATGTTTGAATTAGTAACAGCTTCTTGCGCAGCAACTAGTGCGTATTGGCAAAATAAGTCGAGTTTACGCAATTCCTTCCTATCGAAATGATTTTCAGGTACAAATCCTTTCAATTCGCATGCAAATTTTGTTTTAAAATGCGTTGTATCAAAAGTAGAAATCAGATTCACTCCGTTTTTACCATTAATAATGCCGTCTAAAAACTCATTAATCGAATTTCCTATTGGTGTTAATGCACCCATTCCTGTTACAACAACCCTTTTACCCATGATTTAAAAATATAAGTATCTATATTTAAGGCTATTAAAAAACAAATAATTTTTTTTCAAGATATATACTTTATTTGAAAATTGAATGATTTTAAATATAGAAGTTTTTAGTATTGTGCGTTCAATTAATTAGTGTCCATCCGTAACAGGCGAAACCTTTTCTAAAACAACATATTATAAGCTTATTGCAGCGTACAAACGAATACTCAATGGAAAGGTTTCGCCTGTAGCAGTATACTACGGATAGACACTAATTATTCTTCTGTAATCCAATCGATCGTTTCAAATTATTTATCGAAAATCATGCTAATAAACATCATTTAAGGCAGCCTAAATGTTATACTTTTGTGCAAAAAAAATAAATAATGAAACGTACAGTTTTTTACGATATACATAAAGCACTGGGTGCTCGCATAGTACCGTTTGCTGGTTACGAAATGCCAGTAGAATATTCGGGCGTTACTCTCGAACATCTTGCCGTTCGCAATTCGGTAGGGGTTTTCGATGTATCGCACATGGGCGAATTTTGGGTTAAAGGTCCTAAAGCATTCGATTTAATTCAAAAAGTAACCTCCAACGATGCCTCGAAATTATTTATCGGAAAAACCCAATACTCGTGCTTTCCCAATGGCAAAGGCGGTATTGTTGACGATTTAATAGTTTACAAATACGCCAACGATAAATACTTGCTTGTAGTAAACGCATCAAACATTGATAAGGATTGGGCTTGGATAAATAGCCAAAATACCTTTGGTGCCGAATTGGAAAACGCATCCGATAAAATATCGCAGCTGGCCATTCAGGGTCCAAATGCAGTGAAAGTATTGCAAAAATTAACAAAAGTTAATCTTTCAGCGATACTTACCTATACATTTGTAGTTGAGGAGTTTGCAGGTGCGAAGGAGGTAATAATTTCATATACGGGATACACTGGTGCAGGTGGTTTTGAATTATATTTCTATAATAATGATGGAGTAAATATTTGGAATAAAATTTTCGAAGCAGGCGAGGAATTTGGTATTAAGCCAATTGGTTTGGCAGCCCGCGATACTCTTCGCCTCGAAATGGGCTATTCGTTATACGGTAATGATATTGACGACACTACCTCATCGATAGAAGCTGGTTTGGGTTGGATTACTAAATTTTCTGATGGTAAGGATTTTATCGATCGCGAATATCTTTTAAACCAGAAAACAAAAGGCGTTGAGCGCAAACTTGTTGGTTTCGAGATGCTTGAAAAAGCAATTCCCCGTAACGGCTATGCTATTGTAAACGAGAATGGCACCGAAATAGGAGTTGTTACATCAGGAACTATGTCACCATGTCTTAAAAATGGTATTGGCATGGGATATGTAAAATCAACGTACTCACTAATTGATAGCGAGATATCTATAAATATTAGGAATAAACAAATTAAGGCAAAAGTGGTTAAAATGCCGTTTTATTCTAAATAATGTTTTAGATTTGTATCTGATAATAAGGTATGGCATAGAGATATTGCTCTTTATGCCATTTTTTAATTTGATAAAATGGAAGTTGTTACTAAAAAAGTTGAAGTTTGTTTTTCGCCAGCACTGTTCAATTACTACCAAAACCCCGAAGCTATTGTGGTTGTTGTTGACGTTCTGCGCGCTACATCCGCCATCTGCGCTGCTTTTATGAATGGTGTGGAAAAAGTTATTCCAATTGGCACCGTTGAAGAAGCTATAGAATATAAAAATAAAGGATATTTAGTTGCTGCTGAGCGCGATGGCTTTGTGCTCGACTTTGCCGATTTCGGCAATTCGCCATTTAACTTTACCGCTAACCGAGTAAAAGGTAAAACAATTGTTTACAGCACAACCAATGGTACTCAGGCAATTAACATAGCCAGTTCGTGTTATAGTGTTGTTATTGGGGCGTTTATAAATATTTCGGCACTTTCAAATTGGTTAAAAAAACAGCAACGCGATGTAATTATTTTTTGTGCCGGTTGGAAAGGTCGGTTTAGCTTAGAGGACACTATTTTGGCCGGAGCACTTACCGAAAAATTACTCGAAAGTGCTAGTTATGAAACTGTTTGCGATTCGGCATTGGCATCACTCGACTTATGGTATGTAGCCAAACCTAATCTTTTAGTTTATATCAACAAAACGGCTCAGCGCAACCGACTTAAAAAAAATGGTCTCGACGATGTAATTGAATATTGCCATACACCTGACATTACTGATATTATACCAATTTACACTAACGGCTTTTTAACAGCAATAACCCAATAATTAAAAATTTAATTAACAATTTCTTGATAATAATTAGCTCATTTGTACAGTTATTCTTTAAAAATAGTAACAAAATTCAATTAACTTTGGCTTGTTTTTTAAATTACAGTAAATTTTAATTTCAACATATAACCAAAACCTCACTTTGCAATGAAAAAATACAATTTTAATGCTGGTCCATCTATCTTACCCGAGTTTACAATTCAGGAAACTGTTAAAGCTATTCAAAACCTTAATGGCAGTGGATTCTCGTTAATGGAAATATCGCATCGTAGTAAGGATTTCGAAGCTATTTTAGCCGAAACAATAACTTTGTTTAAAGAATTACTTCAAATTCCCGATGGTTATTCATTATTGTTTCTTGGCGGTGGTGCTAGCTTGCAGTTTTGCATGATACCGTACAACTTTCTAAACACAAAAGCAGCGTACCTTAATACTGGCGTATGGGCTTCAAAGGCTTTAAAAGAAGCTAAATTCTTTGGCGAAACGGTTGAAGTAGCTACTTCGAAAGATAAAAACTTTAATTACATACCAAAAGGATATGTTGTACCTGCCGATGCCGATTATTTTCATATAACAACAAACAATACTATATACGGAACTGAAATACACACCGATATCGATTCGAAAGTACCACTTATTGCCGATATGTCGTCGGATATTTTGAGCCGTACAATGGATGTTTCGAAGTATGCTTTGATATATGGTGGTGCTCAGAAAAACCTTGGACCAGCAGGTGTTACGTTCGTAATTATTAAAAACGAACTTTTGAAAAGTCAAAAAAAACAAATTCCTTCTATACTTGATTATAAGCAACATATCGAAAACGATTCGATGTATAATACACCACCGTGTGTGCCTATTTACGCATGTTTGCAAACATTAAAATGGATTAAAAATTTAGGCGGTGTTGCCGAACTCGAAAAAATAAACATTAAAAAGGCTCAAATTCTTTATGATGAAATAGATAGAAACAAAATTTTTAAAGGAACTGCCGTTAAAGAAGATAGATCGTTAATGAACGTTTGCTTTGTTATGAGCGAGCCTTTTGCAGCACTCGAGGATGAATTTATGGAATTTACCAAGAAAAAAGGAGTTGTTGGTATAAAAGGTCATCGTTCGGTTGGTGGCTTCCGAGCATCTATATACAATGCAATGCCAATCGAAGGCGTTCAGGTATTGGTTGATGCAATGAAAGAATTTGAAAAATTGAAAGTTTAAAATAATACCTAATACTAAGTACTAGGTACTAGGTACTTAGTAATTAGTAATTACCGTAACAATAATAATTATACAATGAAAAAAGTATTAATAGCCACCGATAAGCCTTTCGTAAAGGTTGCTGTCGATGGGATTCGTAAAATTGTGGAAGGTGCTGGTTATCAGTTAGCTCTTCTTGAAAAATATACTCAAAAAAGCGAGTTGTTGCAAGCTGTTTCCGATGCAAATGCAATTATTATTCGTAGCGATATTATTGATAACGAAGTAATTGAAGCCGCTAAAAATCTAAAAATTGTAGTTCGTGCCGGTGCAGGTTACGATAATATCGACCTAGAAGCTGCTACAAAGAATAATGTTGTGGCTATGAACACCCCTGGCCAAAATGCAAATGCAGTTGCCGAACTAGCTTTTGGCATGATGGTTTACATGGCGCGTAATACATTCAATGGCTTGTCGGGTACAGAGTTGCGAGGCAAAACTATTGGTATACACGCTTATGGAAACGTGGGCAAATATGTTGCACTTATTGCCAAAGGTTTTGGAATGGATGTTTATGCTTACGACCCCTTTGTTGCCGACGAAGTAATTAAAAATGACGGCATTAAGCCTTTAAAATCGGTCGACGAGCTTTATTCCACTTGTCAGTATGTTTCGCTGCATATACCAGCAACCAAGGACACAAAAGGATCAATTAATTTAGATCTTTTGTCGAAAATGCCACAAGGTGCAACCCTAGTAAATACTGCTCGCAAGGAAGTTATCGACGAAGCTTCGTTGCAAAGAATATTCGAAACTCGAAGCGATTTTCGCTATGTATCCGATGTGGCACCCGATAATGCAGCAATATTAATTGAAAAATTTGCAAGTAAAATATATTGCACCCCTAAAAAAACTGGCGCACAAACCGAGGAAGCCAATATTAACGCTGGGTTAGCTGCAGCACGCCAAATTGTCGATTTCTTCGAAAAGGGCGATGTTAAATTTAAGGTGAATAAGTAAAAACCCAAACTCATTGTTGGGTTATCAACTTAAAAATGAGTTTGGTCAAATTTTAACTTCCATTTAAAAAAAGACTTAGCATTAAAGGCATGCATTTATGCAGTACGCCTAATTGGTTACATATTTCATATAGTTTATTTTCTAAGTTGGTCAAACATAGCGTCCATCGTGTTGTTCAATGCCTATTTTACAGGGCAAATTGAAGTAACTTCGAGCCATCGATATTTGATAACTTTTTAATAAACAACGATGGAAATAACTAGATTACTTACCATTATTGGCTTAGCGCTAAGCACGTTTGGAACTATTTTAATCTGGATTGATAGTCAGTTGTTTATAAAGCGTATTATGACTTTCCTTTTGGAAGTTATCTATACCATTGGTGTTAAGCAGGAAAAGAATGAAAATCAGAATCGTATAAACGCCCTTCGAAAATCAATTCAGGAATCTACACGCCTAAAAATGAGAGGCTTTTTGCTTTTGTTCCTCGGATTTATTGTTCAAATACTGTCGTTATTGATATAGGTTTATGGTGTTGATCCATCAACTAAAGATTACATATTTTCTAGTTGCACTTCACCATTGAAGTCAACGTTACCGCCAAAAATTTTACAAATCAAGCCTAACTGTTTGTAAATTAAATTTCAATTAACCAACTAATGCTGAGTGTGTTAATTGAGACTCAGGTAAATAAAATACCTTGAGTCTCATAATGATACTATTTCAACTTACTAACAATTGCAATTAGCTTTTGGTAATGTGCATCCGATACTGGGGTTAATGGCAGTCGAACCACGTTTTCGAGGAGTTTTTGTTCGTGCATAATAGCTTTTACGCCTGCTGGACTGCCTTCGGTAAACAAACCTCCCATAACTTCTAAATAAGCATTGTGTATTTTTCGTGCTAAAGGGTAGTTTCCATGCAATGCTTCTTCTACCATTGTCGAAAAATCGAGCGGAAAGGCGTTGGCTAACACCGATATAACTCCCGATGCTCCAAGAGCAATCATTGGAAACGTTAGCGAATCGTCGCCCGAAATAATATCGAAACCAGCTGGCTTATCGCGAAGTAGATCCATAATTTGCTGCATGTTGCCCGAAGCTTCTTTTATAGCAACCAAGTTTTTAAAATCGTGGGCAAGGGTTAATGTTGTGTCGGTATTCATGTTTATGCCCGTTCGGCTAGGAACATTGTACAAAATAACCGGCAAAGGGCTTACTTGCGAAATAGCTTTGTAATGCTCGTATAATCCTTTCTGGTTGGGTTTATTGTAGAATGGCACAACCGACAAAATACCATCAATACCGTTAAAATTAACGGTTTTTATGCCATCAATCACATCCTGAGTATTATTACCACCAATTCCAACAACTATTGGAACGCGTTTCGAAGTCGATTTTACTACGGTATTAATTACTTCAATTTTTTCGGAATGCGACAGCGTAACCGATTCGCCAGTAGTTCCCAAAACCACTATGTAGTTAACCTTCCCCTTAATGCAATGCTCAACTACGCGTTCTAGAGCCAGATAATCGACATTATTGGTGGCAGTAAACGGAGTAACAATGGCAACTCCTGTGCCTGTAAATCTAATATTTGACATGCAATAGCGATTAAAATATGTTTTTCAGCACGTAAAATTAATTCAAAAATCTGAATTGCAAACAATACGCGTAAAAATTGACAAAATGGTAGAAAAACCTTAGTTTATGTGGTTTATAAGGTTAATGTATTTTTTTATATGTTCGAGAAATTCTTCAAGCTTTTGATTTTCATTCAGTTCGAACATTAAATCGAAACTACTGTGTTCCTGGGTAAAACGACCTATTTTAAATTTCGATTTGGATAAGCGCGATATATATTCAATCGGAAAATGATCGGTAAGGCTTAAATCGAAAAGAAGATCGAAAGGTTTGTCGATAAAATCGGTAACAACAGGCGTTTTCGGAACCATTGTCCAGTTTAGCTCTTGTTTCGAGAAAAGATTAATGCCCTTCCAGAATAGAAAGCTCTCGGGTATGGTTTTATTATCGATATAGCCCAAAACATATATCTGTAACTTGTACTTATTCAGATATGTAAGAAATTGTTTTATTTGTTCGAAGCTGGTTTGGTCGGTAGGGTTGAAAAGTATTCCAGCCGTTTTTGCTGTTTCGAGATTATGACTTTCGCGTACGCGCTTGAAACTACGTAGCTTTTTGCCAAGAGTGTATCGGCCAACTTTAAGTTTTATGTTACTCACAAAATTCACAATTAGGTAGTTTGAATAAAATTGTTGTAAAGTTGATAAATTCCTACTAATTATTCAATCATTTTTATAAAATCGTTTTCGTTTATTACCGGAATATTTAATTTCCGAGCCTTTTCGAGTTTACTAGGGCCAATTTTGTCGCCTGCTAAAAGGTAATTTGTTTTTGGAGAAATTGACGAAATACTTTTACCTCCATGCATTTCAATAAGTTGCTTTATTTCTTCGCGCGAATATCTTTCAAAATTGCCTGATATTATAATACTTATGCCAGCAAGTTTATCAGATATCTTATTAGCATCGTTATCGTTAGCCGAAAGCTGAACACCTGCAACACGCAATTCTTCAATCATTGATTGGTTTCTTTCATCGGCAAAAAAGGTAACAATGCTTTGTGCAATTCGTTCGCCAATTTCTTCAGCTTCAACCAGTTTGGTTGTTGTGGCATTAATTAATGAATCGATATTTTTGAAATGAGCTGCTAATTTCTTTGCTACCGTTTCGCCAACGTAACGAATGCCCAAAGCAAATAGTACGCGGTGAAACGGCACTTTTTTCGAGTCGTTTATGCTATTTATTAGGTTTTCGGCCGATTTTTCGGCAAACCGATCCAATGTTAGAAGTTGTTCTTTTGTAAGCGAATATAGGTCGGTAATATGAGTTACAAACCCATTACGATAAAGTAGTTCGGCAGTTGCTTCGCCAGCATTTATGTTCATTGCAGCTCTGCCGATAAAATGCTCAATTTTACCCGTTATTTGGGGTGCGCAACCGTTGTAATTAGGACAATAATAAGCCACTTCGCCTTCGCTTCGAACCAATGGCGTGTTACATTCGGGGCAATTTTCGATAAATTTAAGAGGTACGCTGTTTGCTAGTCGGTTTGCTGTATTAACGCCAATTATTTGTGGAATAATTTCGCCAGCTTTCTCAACAAATACGGTGTCTTTAAGGCGAAGGTCGAGTAAAATAATTTGATCGGCATTATGCAGCGATGCTCGTTTAACAGTTGTTCCGGCAAGTTGCACTGGTTCGAGATTTGCCACTGGCGTAACGGCTCCTGTTCGTCCTACCTGAAAATCGACTGATAGCAGTTTGGTTTCGGCACGTTCGGCTTGAAATTTATACGATATAGCCCAACGTGGTGTTTTTGAGGTAAATCCCAAATTTCGTTGGTGAATCATCGAATCTACCTTAACTACTATTCCGTCGATATCGAATGGTAAATTTTTGCGTTCAATATCCCAGTACTTTACAAACTGGAACACATCGTTAATTGAATTACAACGCTTTATGTAAGCTGGAATTTTAAACCCCCATGTTCGAGCCATTTCCAAATTTTGAAAATGAGATTCCGTAGGTAAATTATCGCCAACAATATAGTACAGGAAACAATCGAAATGGCGCTTAGCAACTAGCGATGAATTTTGCATTTTTAGCGTGCCCGATGCTGCATTACGCGGATTAGCAAATGGTTGCTCGCCTAGGCTAATTTTTTCGTTGTTAAGTTTTTGAAACACAGAATGTGGCATAAATATTTCGCCACGAATTTCGAAAAACGCTGGAAAGCCCTTGCCATGTAGGGTAAGGGGAATGCTTCGAATTGTTTTTACATTAGCGGTAACATCATCGCCTTTCGAGCCATCGCCGCGTGTAACGGCGTGTGTAAGTTGTCCGTTTTGGTAGGTTAAACTTATGGAAGTGCCATCGTATTTAAGTTCGCATACATATTCGAATTGTTGGTCGAGCGCTTTTTTTACGCGGTTGTCGAAATCGAGTAATTCGCCTTCGTTATATGTGTTTCCGAGCGATAACATTGGATATTTGTGTTCGCGCTGCGTGAACTTCATATTTATATCGTTTCCAACACGTTGAGTTGGACTGTTAGCGTCGGCATATTGTGGAAATTCAGCTTCGAGCTTTTCTAACTCTTTCATAAGGATATCGAAATCGAAATCGCTTATAATAGGTGCGGAAAGTGTATAATACTGATAATTATGTGTTTCAATGGTGGTTCGAAGGTAGTTAATTCTGTCGAGAGCTTCTTGAGTTGTCATTGCAATTCGAAATCAAAAAAATATTATAATCGCAAATATAATTGAAAGAACTATTATAGCCGATGTAATATATACGATTTGCTTATTTCGTTTTTCATTAGCTAAAATTTTTATTTGCTGCATTTTAGATCGATGGATGCTTTCTAGAAACATAATGTCGTACTTAATAGCGTTACAGGCGACTACTTCAGTATCATTAAGTAGTAATTGTATATCGTAGTTAGTTGGTTTATAAGATTTTACATCTGGTCTTGTAATAAACACATCTGCATTCGATTCGGTTGGTCCAAAATATAAAGGTAAATTGGAGTGCCTATAAGCGAATTTATTTGAATGAATAGACGACAATCGCATCGATCGAAAAGTTTCCATGAGATTTTTGTGTGTCATACATCTATTTGTTAAGAAGTTACAATAACTTTTTCAGTGTACTTATTTTTACACAAATTAGTAATAACTATTGGATAATAGTTAGAAAATTAGTTTTTTTTGACGAACGTATTTTTGGGAAATTGTTTGGTGAGGTTTCAAATCCTGCATTTTATTTTTTAATGACCCAAACGAAAATATTTATTCATTATCTGACGGAGAACCATTTAATGATTAAAAACAATTACTTCCCTTAGGTTTTCGCAAATACAGTCATCGATTGCACGTTTTCAACTTTAATAAGTTCATCGCCACGGTATCGTTGAAATAACAGGGCTACAGCCAATACGTCTTTTTCGCAATATCGCACAATACGTTCGAGGTTGTTTTCATCGTAATACACGCTGGCTACTTGGCTTCCGTCGATATCGTCCTTTGGCGAAGGTATCCCGAAAACCTTAGTTAACAGCGCTAATGAGGTAAAGCTTTTGTAATCACCAAATTTCCAAAGTTCTAGCGTATCGAGGTGGTTTATTTCCCATGGTTTTTTGCCTGCAATATCAAGTACTCTAGGTAGTTGTATGCCATTTATTAACATTCGGCGAGCTATATATGGAAAGTCGAATTCTTTACCGTTATGGGCAGCCAAAAGAACATTCTTTTTTGCTGAAAACAGTTTCATCATCGAAGCAAATTCCTGAAGCATAACCTTTTCGTCGTCGCCGAAAAACGATTTAGTTCGAAAACAAACTTCGCTCTCAATATTATGAATATAACCAGTTGATATACAGATAATCTTACCAAATTCGGCGTAAATACCAGCACGTTGATAAACATCGGCAGCAGTTTCATCGGGTTTACGCATATTGGTCGATTTTTTCTCCCACAAATGCCTAAAATCATCGTCGAGATCGTTAAATGAACGTTGCTGAGGAACGGTTTCTATGTCGAGAAACAAAATTTCGTCGGAATGTAGGTTGTCGAGCATGAATTATGAATTATGAATGAGTTGCAGTTATTTTGCCAACAATTTCGGGTAAAATTAATACTTTTGCAGAAATAAAAAGCTCAAAGTATGAACACCCTTTATCCATTGATATTTAAACCTGCCTTGAAAGATCGTATTTGGGGCGGCACTAAGCTGAAAACCGATTTTGACAAACAAGGCAAATGCACCACCTGCGGCGAAAGTTGGGAAATTTCGGCCGTTGATGGCGATATTTCGGTTGTCGAAAACGGCTTTCTGAAAAATAACAACCTTCAGGAAATAATTGAAATATACATGGGCGACTTGGTTGGCGACAAGGTTTACGATACTTTCGGGCTCGAATTTCCTTTGCTAATTAAGTTTATCGATGCTAACGACGACCTTTCCATTCAAGTTCATCCCAACGATAAACTCGCTCACGAACGACATAATTCGTTCGGAAAAACCGAAATGTGGTATGTAATGGATTCAAAAACCGGCGCTAGTCTTATTTCGGGCTTTAACAAACAAACCAGCAAGGACGAATACACAAAAAGTGTTACTTATAACACTCTAAAACAATTACTTAACCGTACCGAAGTTAAACATGGCGACACTTTTTTCATTCCATCGGGTAGGGTTCATGCAATTGGTGCAGGCATTATGTTGGCCGAAATTCAACAAACATCCGATATTACTTACCGCATATACGATTGGGATCGTGTAGATTCCAATGGTAATGCACGCGAACTTCATACCGATTTGGCTGTTGATGCTATTGATTACAAGTATTATAACGATATTAAAACCGAATATACCGATAAATTAAATGCAGTTGTTAATTTAGCTAAATGCAACTATTTTACTACCAACAAATTACATATCGATAAGCAAATGCATCGCGACTATGTAAAGCTCGATTCGTTTGTAATATATATTTGTTGCGAAGGAAAATTTGAGCTAGAGTATGCCGATAATTTAAAAATTGAAGTACATAAAGGGCAAACCGTTTTATTGCCAGCTATTTATAAAAGTGTTAATTTAATCCCTTTCGGGAAAACAGAGCTTCTGGAGGTGTACATTGACTGATCAAAAATTTGATGTTAAGGAGTCGAAGTTTATTTCAAGCAGTCCTGCCTTGAAAGGATGCCCACCGCCAATAGAACCCGAGTTCGCTTTTATTGGTCGGTCGAACGTAGGAAAATCGTCGTTAATAAATATGCTAACCAACAAAAAAGGGTTGGCAAAAACATCGTCTACACCTGGTAAAACTAGGCTTATAAACCATTTTTTAATTAACAATAAGTGGTATCTGGTCGATTTGCCTGGTTATGGCTATGCAAAAGTGTCGAAAGATCAGCGCTCTGAGTTTCAGAAATCGATACTCGAATACATTGGTAAGCGTGATACGTTGTATTGTCTTTTTGTGCTAATCGATTGCCGCGTACCGCCACAAGATGTTGATATTAAATTTATTAACTGGCTTGGCGAAGGCGAAGCTCCGTTTGTGATTGTGTTTACAAAAACCGACAAAATATCGCAAACCGAACTTACAAAGAATGTTGACGACTTTAAAAGCAAACTTTCCGAAAGTTGGGACGAACTACCACAAGTAATTTACTCGTCGGCAGTTAAAAAACTTGGTAGAAATGAGATACTTGGCAGTATTTACGGCGCAATGAAGGCGGATTGATTATTTTTTATTGTCTTATGTCTGGAAGTAGTAACTATTTTTCCACTGAATAAACAATTGGATAATATCTCGTTTCATGCTAAAATACTATTGTGTTTTTACAATTTCTTAGCAAATGTATAATTATTTTAAATGTGAATGGTTTTTAGTCGATTTTCTGCTGCATAGCTTTTTAATGAGAATCCGATAACAAAAAAGACTAACTACCACAAATTATTGAAACTATTCAGGCTGTAGAAGAAAAAAATTGGTTTTAAAGGATAGTATTTTGTTTATTAAAATCATACATTTGTATCTGAATATCCGATAAATAGCAAAGATACGGTTATTCACTTATTCTTAATTCACTTTTGTATTGATGAAACATCCATTATAACTAATTATCACATAAGGGCATGACTATTGGTGGATGTTCCATGTGACAAATAAAAAATAATTACAAACACATAAAACACACTAAATAAGAGCATTATGCATCTGATAAAAGAAAGTTCAATTAAAACAACGACTATGTATGACAAGTTTACGAAGGTTTCTAAAATTACAGGTAAAACAATTGCTGCGCTAATATTATTTAGTATTCTATTCCAAAGCACTTGGGCTCAGTGGTCCACCAATGCGTATTTAAATACTCCGGTTTGCACCGGCGAAAACACACAGGCTAAACCGGTAAGTGTTTCAGATGGCCATGGCGGAGTTATAATAGCCTGGTCCGATGCCCGAAATGTTCAAGATGAAAATATCTATGCTCAACATCTCGACTCAAGCGGAATTGCACAATGGACCTTAAATGGAATTCCCATTTGCTCTGCAACTTCTTTACAAGCACAGGTTGCAATAATTTCGGATGGAAATGGTGGCGCTATTATTTCCTGGGCCGATTTCAGAAATGGGAATGACGCAGATATTTATGCACAACGTGTTAATGGAAATGGTATAGTACAATGGGCTACTACAGATGGCATAGGTATTTGTACTGCAAAGGGCGATCAAACCTACCCGGTTATTACTACTGATGGTAATGGAGGCGCTATATTTACATGGTTTGACGAAAGAATCTTCAACCCAGTATTAATTCCTAATATTTATGTACAGGGCATTAATGCCAATGGAACCTTAAAATGGACTGAAGCTGCTATTTGCACCAATATGAATGGTCAGACACAACCTGCAATTGTTTCCGATAGTACTGGAGGCGCCTTCATAGTTTGGAAGGATGGCAGAAATGGATTAGATGGAACTAGCGGAAGCGACCTTTATGCACAGCATATTGGTTCTAATGGCTTAATTAAATGGATGGTAGATGGAATAAGTATCTGTAAAGCTTATCGAGACCAAGATAACCCAAAACTAACGACTGATGGAAGTGGTGGCGCCATTGTTACTTGGCAGGATGCACGAAACTTAAACGATAGTTTTCCCTATAATACAGATATCTATGCCCAACGAATTAATACAGATGGTGTTGTACAATGGATAGAGAATGGAATACCTATCTGCAAAAATAAGGACAATAATAAATTCGAGAATATTGTTTCTGATGATTCTGGAGGCGCTATTATTACCTGGGAAAATGAATCTGGAACTGGAAATACGTGGGCAACAAGCTATGTTTATGTTCAGCGGATAAATACCAACGGAAATGTACTTTGGATGAATAATGGTATTCCAATTTCAGCCGGAAATACGGTTTCTCCTAAATTAGTATCCGATAAAAAGGGTGGAGCTTTTCTTGAATGGAAAAAATATGTTAGTAGCGGTGGAACTAGCGATGTATATGCCCAGCATATTGATGAAAATGGAACGGAATTATGGGTAGTGTATGACATTTTAGTAAGTAATGCCTATGGCAATCAGGAAAATTCGTCTATTGTAACAGATGATAATGGTGGAATAATTGTTACTTGGGATGATTCTAGAAATACATTAGATATTTATGCCCAGCATGTAAAAACCGATGGGACATTAGGCGGGGGAACCCTGTCGGTGGACAAATTCTCTACCTCTTATCCAGAGATTTTGGTATACCCAAATCCCACCGATCAGGCTTTGTATATTGATGCATCAACAATACCATCAAATTATCCTGTTTTAGTTTCAATAATTGATATCACAGGAAGAACTCTTGAAACAATAAGTGGAACTGGGGTCATCACATTGTCATTAAACATTTATAAACCTGCTGTATATATCGTTCAAATAAAGTATGACGGGCAAATAATTACAAGAAGGGTAATAAAAAAATAATCAACTTCAAAAAAACAATTTAATATGGGAACCAAATTATTGTATCGTTGTGTTATAGTGTTTATTATAAGTATATTAACACTAGTATTGGCATGTAAAAAGGAAAATAATTCCACTCCTTTGGCGGGGGTTAAAAATCCTATTGTAACAGATGTTGGAACACCAACAGGAACTATATCCACTGCATCCATTGGCACAGCAGGTGGTACACTTCAATCGGTCGATGGAAAAATATCGGTTACCATTTCAGCAGGTGCATTAACTTCCACAACTGCAATATCCATTCAACCAATTACTAATAATGCACCATTAGGTCTAGGCTTCGGTTATCGTTTGCTACCTGAAGGGACAACATTTGCTATGCCGGTGCAACTCACTTTTCATTACGATCAGACACTTCTAAAAGAAACACTTCCAGATTTTCTCTGGATTGTTACACAAGCTGCGAATGGAACGTGGAATGCCATGCTAAAAAGTGTCGTTGATACCGACGCTAAAACTGTGACAATAACCTCCACCCATTTCAGTGATTGGGCATTAGGCAGGTTTATAGACTTCATATTGAACCCTGTTTCTACAACAATTAAAAAAGGGCAATCGGTAAAATTGAGTTTATCTGGGTTTTCGCGCGATAAAGCCATTGAAAACGATGAGATTGCTCCGCTTATTCCAATTACAGACGACAATGCGGCTGATCTTACGCCTTTAACTCCCATTCCGCCCATTGAATCGCGTTTAATGGATTTCAGAATTAAACAATGGACATTAAATGGTGTAACGGCTCCAGTAACGAACAGCAACGGTTCGTTAAATGCTTCTGGCAAAAGCGCTACCTATACAGCTCCAAGCCAATTACCATCAACAAACCCAGTTGCTGTTTCGGTAGAACTGGAAGCAGGAGATAAAGCTGGCAAAAAGGCTTCTTATCAGATAACTTCGAGCATTTCTGTTGTTGAGTCGGATTTATATGTAGAGTTGACCATCGACGGTATTAAACACGATTATTTTCAATATGGTTTAAATGGAACAACACCGCCCGACCCCAATAACATAGCTCAAGCAAATTGTGGTTTGGATGATGCAGGGAAATTTTCACTAATTTGTATGGAAATAAAAAATTCGGTAGAAATCAGTAATGGCTTTACTTTAATATGCAGTAACCCTTCAAAAGGCACCATAAATTTGAAATGTTACAACGATGGAAATGGAGAAGATGAAATAAATTTCCAGCCTTTTGCCATGCCAGCTGAAGGATATTATACACTTAATTATGTGAAACGGACTAAAAATCAAAACAATATATGCAATTCGGAATATTTATGTGGCAGCGCATCGATAACTTTTACCGAATTTACTGGTACGAATGCCATTGCAGAAGGTTCATTTTCTGGGTTGATTTATGAAGACAACACAACACTGGATCAGAATTGTGAGACATCCAAAATACATAACGTAACAGGCACTTTCAGGGTAAAGCTTTTGTTTTGAGTCAAAAACCACTAATCGATATTTAATTCATCTTGAAACCTCGAAAAAGTGAACTTTCACAAATAATTACATGTCGGCAGTTAAAAAACTTGGTAGAAATGAGATACTTGGCAGTATTTACGGCGCACTGAAGGCGGATTAGTAATTTTTTATTTTTTATTGTCTATTTTTTATTGTCTTACGACTATTGTCTTACGACTTACGACTATTGTCTTAAATGTACAATTACTATTCAGTCAAATACTTAAATGTAAACATTACATATAATTTCGTTATTCATTACAAGCAAGGCATTTAAAGCTAGCGCCTTCATCTCGTCCTCGCCAGGGTAAACTAAAACTTGGGCTATAAACGAAACGTGTTCGCTAATATAGTTGGTAAGTGTTTTATTATGTGCTAAGCCGCCTGTAAGCAAAATGGCATCAACCTTACCCTTTAAAGCTGCAGCACAACTGCCAATTTGTTTCGATACGTGGTAACCAAGCACATCCTGTATTAGCTTTGCCTTTGCATCCCCATTTTTGGCCATTTGTTCAACTGTGTAGGCATCGTTTGTGCCAAAATAAGCAACATATCCTCCCGCACCATTAACCATCTTATAAAGTTGTATGTGGTCGTATTTTTCGCTTAAGCAAGCTTTTATTAAATCGCCAGCTGGCAATGTGCCGCTTCGTTCGGGCGACATAGGACCTTCACCATCTAAGGCTTGGTTTACGTCAATTACTTTTCCATGGCAATGCGCTCCAACCGAAATGCCGCCGCCTAAATGTGCAATAATCAGGTTAATAAAGTCGTAATCTTTTCCACTCGATTGACAATACAATCGGGCAATGGCTTTTTGGTTTAGTGCGTGAAATATCGATTTTCGGACAAACAGCGGATGACCTGTAATACGAGCAACATCTTGTAATTCGTCAACAACCACAGGGTCGGCAATTAGGGCTTTGGCGTAGGGTAGGGAATGGGCTATTTCATAAGCAATTAGGCCTCCGAGGTTGCTTGCATGTTCGCCCATAATGCCGTTAAAAAGGTCGAGCCGCATAGCTTCGTTAACCGCGTAAACACCCGATTTAATTGGCTTTATTAATCCTCCACGTCCAATAACTATATTTATTTGTTCGAGCGATATGTTTTCGTTCGATAACTCGCTTAAAATGAGTTGTTTTCGGTAAGGTAATTGATCGGTTATTTTAACAAATGCACTTAAATCTTCAATGGAATGTTTAATAGTTTTTAAAAATATCAACGTAGTACTATCATAAACAGCCATTTTGGTAGATGTAGAACCTGGATTTATTGCAAGAATTCGTCGATTTTCCATTCACAAGTGATTAATTTTTATGCCATAGTAGCTGCTAATGCTATCGACATAAATTTATTATGTTCAGTGTCGGCGCGCGAAGTAAGTACAATAGGCACTTTAGCTCCTGTCACTATTGCTGCCGTTAGCGCGCCACCTAAAAATACAAGCGATTTATAAAGTATATTGCCGCTATCTAAATTGGAAACCAGTAAAATATCGGCATCGCCAGCAACATCGCTGTATATACCTTTATGCTCGGCTGCCGACAGCGATATTGCAATATCTAGCGCCATTGGACCTTCAACAATGCAACCAGTTATTTGCTTTTGTTTATACCTGTTAGTAAGCTGTGCGGCGTGAATTGTCGATTCTATTTTCTCGTTAACCGTTTCTATTGGCGCAATAATTGCTACTTTTGGGTTGTGGATGCCAAGTTTTGTGAGAACATTAACGGCATTGTTCAATATATTTTCTTTTTCGAGAAGTGTGGGAGCAATGTTCATAGCTCCATCGGAAATTGCAAATACTTTATGGTAGTTTTTACTTTCGCACAATGCTATGTGGCTTAATGGGTTACTTTTAAGCAAGCCAATATTTTTATCTAAAACAGCTTTAAGTAAAGTGGCTGTGGGTAAAATACCCTTCATTAAAATATTTCCTTTCCGTTCGTTAATATAGGCAACGGCTTTAATTGCCGAAAGGCTGGAATCTAATTCGTTTATAATTTCAATGTTACAAATGTCGAAGTTTATATCGCTGGCTATTTTTCGTATAAATTTCTCATTACCAATTAAAATTGGAACAATAATTTGTTCGGTAACGGCTTTTTTTATCGCTTGCAGCACTTGCATATCGTGGGCTGCAGCAACTACAATTATGTTGTTGACCTTTTTCTTTGCAAGAACTACAATATCCGATAAATTTTTCATTTAAGCTATTTAACATTTTGATTTAGTGCTATGTAAAAAAAAGTCATTCGATTTAGTGTCATTCCGACGCAAGGTAATCCGTAAAACGAAACAGCACTAGGGATTGCCTTCGGCGAGCTCGTAAACTCGGTTCCGACCTACGTCGGAATGACAGCATTCTTTTATGGATTGCCTTCGTGTGGGGTTTTGCTGTCCTAATATTTATACAACTTATTTAATTACAAGTTCTTGTCTCTTGGTTCTTGCCCCTTGGTTCTTTAAAAAATCAATAATCCATTAATTTGGCAGCATTCTGGGTGCGTTGGTTTTCGATAATTGTTTTAGTGTCTTCGGCTATTACAAGTTCCTCGTTTGTTGGCACAACAAGCATTTTAACTTTCGAAGTATCTTTGCTTATTATCTTTTCCTTGCCGTGAACGCCATTGTTTTTTTCGGCATCGAATTCAAGACCCATAAACTCAAAATCTTTTGCTATTTCCGCTCGCGAATAATCGGAGTTTTCGCCAATACCGCCTGTAAATACAACAATATCAACGCCTCCCATTGCAGCGGCGTACGAACCTATGTATTTTTTTATTCGGTAATAAAACATTTCAAGTCCAAGCTTGGCGCGTTCGTTGCCATTTTCCATTTCGGCTATTATTTCGCGCATATCCGACGAAACGCCAGTTATTCCCAACATTCCACTATGTTTGTTAACCAGTGTATTAGCTGTGCCAATATCTAATTCTTCACGCGTCATAAGAAAGGTAAGTACGCCCAAATCCATATCGCCGCAACGTGTACCCATAATTAAACCTTCTAATGGTGTCATACCCATAGAAGTATCAATTGATTGCCCATATTTAATTGCAGTAATAGATGCACCATTACCTAAATGACAAGTTATTATGCGTTGTGTGTTATAATCGACATTTAGAATTTCGCAGGCTCTCTGAGAAACATACCTATGGCTCGATCCGTGGAAACCATAGCGACGTATTCCGTATTTTTTGTATAGCGAGTACGGAATGGCGTACATGTATGCATAATCTGGCATGGTTTGGTGAAACGCCGTATCGAAGGTTACAACTTCTGGAATATTAGGAAGTAACGCCTGCATAGCATAAATACCCTTTAAATTGGGAGGTCCGTGCAATGGTGCAATTTCAATACAATCTTCAATCATTTTTATTACTTCGTCGGATATTAGAACGCTCGAATTAAATTTTTCGCCTCCGTGAACAACACGATGACCTACGGCATCAATTTCGTCGAAACTTTTTATACTTCCGTGCTTTTCGCTTGTTAAAATACCTAGAACATACTCAATACCAATTTGATGGTCGTATATATCGCCTTCTAAAAGTAGCTTATCGCCATCGTTTCGTTCGTTTTTTATAAACGATCCGTGCAAACCAATTTTCTCAACAACACCTTTGGCAAGAACAGCTTTGGTGCCCATTTGAAACAACTGATATTTTATTGATGAACTTCCGCAGTTTAAAACAATAATTTTCATTTTAATATTTTTAAAGTACTTAATACTAATTACTTAGTACATAGTACTTAGTAATTAGTATTTAATGTGCTATCTGAACTCGGTACTTGTAATATTGTGTCCTACTTTTTTTCCATTTTCGTAAATATAAAAGCCTTTATTTGTCTTACGTCCGAGGTTGTTCGATCGAACAAGCCGCTTAATAATTGGCGATGCCTTAAATTTGTGCAAGCCAAACTCCTGATAAAGGTTGTCCATATATTTCAATATCTTGTCTAACCCAATACGGTCGGCAAGTTCAAACGGTCCAAATTGAAGTCCGAATCCATAACGCATAGTATCGTCGATATTTTCGGTGGATGCTACACCTTCCATTAATGCTTCACATGCTTCGTTTATAAGCGTAACAATGAGGCGAGTACTGATATTTCCTGGAGATTCGTTTATTGTAATTACCTTCTTGCCAATCATATTCGAAAATCGACAAACTAAGTCGTAAGCTTGTTGCGAAGTATTTAATCCGCGAACTACTTCAACAATTTTAACTGTCGATGGAGGTATCATAAAATGCAGTCCAACAGCTCGTTCGGGGTGTGATAAAACCGACGATAAATCGGAAATCATTAGTGTTGATATGTTTGAGGTAATAACTGTATCAACTGACACATGCTGTTCAATAAGTCTGAACACGTCTTTGCGTATTTCAATGGATGTGCCTGGTTTATTTGAACTTATGGTTTCCATAACCAAATTACAATCCTTCAATTCGTTTAAGTCGATCGATCCTTTTATACGCGACAAAATCGCGCGCTTCTCGCTTTCGGTAAGCCCCCAACGGTCAATTATTTCATCGAGCTGGTTATTAATAGAAAGGAAAATTTCACGTACACGTTCCTCACTTAAATCAATAAAAATAACGTCGATGCCTGCCTGACTTACAATACGCGTAATTTCCTGACCCACAGAGCCACAACCAATAATACCAACTTTTTGAATAGTACCCTTACGCAGTATTTTTTCATGAAGTGCGTAATTTTCTAATACTTCTAACATTTCATTATCATTTTTATATTAATGATTATCTTATATTTTCAAATAGTAATGTAGACTTTAGGCTAGTGGCTGGAGGCTAGTGGCTGTAGGAACTTCATTGTAACCAGTAAAAAATATTACCTATAATCCTTTCTCCTCCAGCCTAAAGCCTAAAGCCTAAAGCCTATATAATTACACTATTTATTTGCAATTGCCTGATTAACAGTAATGGCTATTAGGTTTACAATATCGCTAACGGAACAACCTCGCGATAAGTCGTTGATAGGAGCAGCCATACCTTGTAAAATTGGGCCAATAGCCTCGGCATGTGCCAAACGTTGCACCAATTTATATGCAATATTGCCACTTTCTAAGGTAGGGAATATAAGCACGTTAGCTTTACCTGCAATATTGCTTCCGGGCGCTTTGCTTTTTCCAATTGCCTCAATAATAGCAGCATCGGCTTGAAATTCGCCATCAATATTTAACGATGGATCCATTTCTCTGGCAATTTGCGTTGCCCTTACAACCTTATCAACCATTTCATGCTGTGCACTTCCTTTTGTCGAAAAACTAAGCATGGCAACCCTTGGTTCGATTCCAACTAAAGCTCTGGTAGTGTTTGCAGTAGCAATGGCTATCTCAGCTAATTCTTTATCCGTAGGGTTAGGGTGAACAGCACAATCGGCAAAAACCAATACACCATCATCGCCAAACTCCTTGTCTTTCAATATCATAATAAATGCACCCGACACAACCGATATTCCTGGCTTAGTTTTAACGTACTGAAATGCAGGTCGCAACACATCGCCAGTAGCATTAATAGCTCCAGCAACTTCGCCATCTGCATCACCATTTTTTATCACTATGGTAGCTAAATACAACGGGTCGTTAATTAACCTCGTGGCATCTGGTATTGTTAATCCTTTACTTTTGCGAAGTTCAACCATTAAATTGATATATTCTTCTCTTTTAGCATGTTGCAATGGATCAATAATTGTTGCATTAACAATGTTGGTAAGTGTCAAATTATGAGACATTTCCATAATTTTGATTTTATTACCAATAAGAAAAATGTCAGCAATTCCTTCGCCTATAACAATATCGGCTGCTTTTAGAGTTCTTTCTTCGGTGCCTTCTGGCAACACAATGCGTTTACGTTGAAGCCGAGCATTGTTTTTTATGTTGGATAGCAAATCCATTGTATTTCAGATATTTAATAATTTTACTTTTACTCTTTCAAAAGTAGTTAAAAAACAACAAAATAATAACACTGTTTTAATGATTTAAATCAATCTCAAATTATCTTTGTTTTTTTGAAAAATATAACATGACCGATATCGAAAAACGATTATTAAAATTGGCTACTAGCCTCCGCGGCGACTTATTTATCGATAACATTTCGAGGATAATACACGCCACTGATGCATCGGCATATCGCGAAATTCCTTTAGCTGTAGCTCGTCCAAAAAATATCGACGATATTCGATTGTTGATTACATTCGCTAACGCTAACCATATATCTTTAATTCCGCGTGCTGCAGGCACTTCGCTTGCTGGGCAGGTAGTTGGAAACGGTATTGTTGTAGATATATCAAAACATTTTACCGAAATACTCGAAATTAACCAGCAACAACATTGGGTTCGTGTACAACCTGGAGTAGTGTTAGATGAACTAAATCAGATACTTGAGCCGTTGGGCTTATTTTTTGGTCCCGAAACCTCTACATCAAACCGTTGTATGATAGGAGGAATGGTTGGCAATAATTCGTGTGGCTCGCACTCTATTATTTATGGAAGCACTCGCGATCATACCCTTGAAGTAAAAGCTCTTATAAGCGATGGTAGCGAATTATTATTTAAGGACTTAACCGACGAAGAGTTTCATAAAAAATGCGAATTAAACAATTTTGAAGGTAAATTATACCGAAGCATAAACGATATTTTAAGTGTGCCTTTTAATCAGAACGAAATAAGGTCTCAATTTCCCGAAACCGAGCTTAAACGACGAAATAACGGTTATGCAATCGATTTATTACTCGAAACAAACCCGTTTGTAAACAATGGTATTCCATTCAATTTTAGTAAGTTAATAGCTGGTTCGGAAGGTACTCTGGCATTTATTACCGAAATAAAATTAAACTTAGTACCACTTCCGCCTATCGAAAAGGCTGTAATATGCATTCACCTTAATACTGTTGAAGAAGCGTTGGAAGCTAATTTAATTGCCCTAAGGTATAATCCTGGTGCTGTTGAACTTATGGATAGTGTGATTTTGAATTGCACTAAAGGGAATATTACACAGCAACGAAATCGCTTTTTTGTTGAAGGCGACCCAGGAGCCATATTAATAGCCGAATTTGCTCGCGAAACCAAACGAGAAGTTACGGCTACCTGCGAAAATCTAATATCCGAATTAAAATCAAGTGGTTACGGTTATCATTTTCCAATATTATTTGGATCGGACATAGCCAAAGTATGGGCGCTCCGAAAAAGTGGCTTAGGAGTTTTATCGAATATTCCTGGCGATGCTAAGCCGGTGTCGGTGGTTGAAGATACAGCGGTAATACCCAAATTGTTACCTAGTTACATAAAGGAATTTAATCAAATACTCGAAAGATATAAGGTTACTTGCGTATTTCATGCGCACGTGGGTTCGGGCGAATTGCATTTGAGGCCAGTAATTAATTTGAAGGATGCAGCTGGTGTTAATATATTTCGTTCCATTGCATTAGAAACGGCCCAACTTGTTAAAAAATACCGCGGTTCCATTAGCGGTGAGCACGGCGATGGACGTTTGCGCGGCGAATTTATTTCATTAATGATTGGCGAACATAACTATCAGTTAATTAAAGATATAAAGAAAACATGGGATCCAAACAACATTTTCAATGCCCGTAAAATTATCGACACGCCTCCAATGTCCACGCAATTAAGGTATGACCCCGACCATAAAACCCGCGATATAAAAACCATTTTTAATTTTTCGGATCAGCAGGGCGTATTACGTGCGGCCGAAAACTGCAATGGATCAGGCGATTGTCGAAAATCGAGCATAATTGGTGGAACAATGTGTCCAAGCTATATGGCTACGCGTAATGAGCAAGCCACAACACGAGCACGCGCTAATATCCTTCGCGAATTTCTAACAAAATCAACTAAAGCTAATCCTTTCAATCATAAGGAGATATACGAGATAATGGATCTGTGTTTGTCGTGCAAGGCTTGCAAAAGCGAGTGCCCTTCAAACGTAGATATGGCTAAACTTAAAGCCGAATTTTTGCAACATTATTACGATTCTAATGGAGTTCCGTTGCGTACATTTGTAATTGGTTACGTTTCTAAAATAAACCAGTTTGCTTCGCATTTGTCAACCATATATAATGGTATGGTTACCAATAAAATTACCTCATATCTTATTAAAAAATCTTTAGGTTTTGCAGCAAATAGATCAATGCCTTTGCTTGCAAATCAAACACTTATAAAATGGACCAAAAAAAACTTACCTCAGTTAAATTCACAGCTCCAAAGTAACTATAACCAACTATATATATTTATCGACGAGTTTACAAATTTCAACGATGTTGAAGTAGGGAAAACAGCAATTATGCTTTTGCATAAATTAGGTTACTATATAAATTATATTCCTCATAAAGAGAGTGGTAGAACATTCATATCGAAAGGACTTTTGCGTAAGGCGAAGAAATTAGCTATACATAATGTAAACATATTTAAGGATATAGTTACCGAACAAAAACCTTTAATAGGTATCGAACCGTCGTGCATTCTAACTTTTCGCGACGAATATCCTGATTTAGTGCATGATAATAATCGTGCTGAGGCAAAAAAGCTCGGAACCAATGCAATGTTTATCGACGAGTTTATTGCCAAAGAAATTGATAACGGTAAGATTAAGTCGGCGCAGTTTACAAATGATGTTACTGAGGTTAGCTTTCATGCACATTGTCAACAAAAGGCGCTAATAACCAGCGAATGTACCCGAAAAATACTATCGTTACCAGTTAATTATAGTGTAAAGGAAATAAAATCGGGCTGTTGCGGCATGGCAGGCTCGTTCGGATACGAAAAAGAACACTACGATTTATCGATGAAAATTGGCGAATTGGTATTATTCCCCAAAATACGTTCGACCGCATTGAATACAATTATTGCAGCCCCCGGTACAAGTTGTCGTTGCCATATTAAGGATGGTACAGGCAAAATTGCTAAACACCCCGTTGAAGTGCTTTATGAAGCATTAAACAAATTTTAGAGCTTTTTATTAAGTCAAGTATAGAGTATAGGTAGGTAGGTAAATCTATCTTTTTGTGAAGCGTTTTTGTAAACCAGTTTCTATTATCGATTACAAATAAACCATTCTCGTAAAGTTTAAATGTATTTCACATTTTAAAACTCCCAACTATTCAGAATTTACAACTAATCATAAAAAACATCGATAAATTACATTTGTACTTACAATAAATGAAAATAATACAAACTTTAGTTACAAATGTAAACTATACATAAGTTTAATATTGAGGCGTAGTGATTACATTTGTTTGCAAAAGTAACGATATTTAGCTTCAGGAATTTAACTATACTTAAATACCAAATTACCAGTATATAAACGTATTTATTTAAAGTAAAACTTTAATATATTTGTTACATAATTAAATATTAGATGACAAAAGCATACAAATTAGTCGGTTTAATAGTAATAAAGTATTAAATATCTGTAATATATATACATTTAGTATAATTATTACTTTAAGTATTATCTAAATCTGATGTCGTATGCACACTAATTAGTGTCCGTCCGAAAAGTCGATAGTTTGCGTAATTAATCCTGACAGGTTTTCGGTAATAAGTAGATTGTATGATAATTATAAATTACTTAGGATGTAAAATACAAAACCTGTCAGGATTTTACACATTACGGATGGACTAGCTATTGCAGCGTATATGCAAATGCTCAATGGAAAGGTTTCCCATTACCCCGAAAAGAACGTTTAGATAACGATGTTATTACGATGTAGGTATATTACTCACAGAATCCTATAGTAAACAATTAAACATCGTAAGAACACCTTTATACACAAAACTAACTTTTCTCAGTTAACACATATTAAGTGGCTATAATGATTATATTCCTCAATTTGCTTCTGAAATAGGCGCATATTTCAATTTTGTGTAAGTCTATATATTGCAATGTATTTATAACGTGTAGATTACTGTAATTAATTACTTAAATATTATATTAATTAGTGTGCATCCGTAAAGTAAATAATAAATGAAGTTACTGGCGAAACCTTTTCTAAGATAACAGATTATAAGCTTATTACAGCGCATAATCGAATACTCAATGAGCGGTTTCGCCTGTTAGGAGTATATTACGGACAGACACTAATTACACATGTTATATATCAAGTTGTTCACATAACTTAGTTTACATTTGTATATTACATAAGTAAACTATATAATTACATTTGTGAATTATTAAATAATTACATTTGTGATTTATAACAATTGTATGAAAGATCGCATAATTAAATTTCTTACACACGAGAGTATTACCAGTACCAGGTTTGCCGATGAGATTGGTGTTCAGCGTTCTAGCATTTCACATATATTATCGGGTCGTAATAATCCTAGTTTTGAATTTATCCATAAAATTCTTTCTAGATACAAGAGTATCAGTGCAGAATGGTTAATTATGGGTAACGGTTCTATGTATAAAATTCCCGAACAATTAGATTTATTTGCTCCACCTAAACCACAGGCTACAAAAACACAGGCACTCGAAACTGCGCCAATAACCACGGAAAATTCATCTTCTCCTGAAGGTGATAAAAACAGGCAAATTATTACAGATATGGAAATAACTGCTTCTCGAAAAGTTGATAAAATACTTGTGTTTTATACCGATAAGACTTTCGACGAATTCACTCATGGAAAGTAAACTTTGCTTAACTTTGCGGTCAAAAAAGCATGTATAAGCAAATAATTCGCCCAATTTTTTTTCTATTTAATCCCGAAAAAGCTCATCGACTTGTAGTTAAGGTTGTTAAATTTGCATTTCGAATACCAGGGATTGCATGGCTTACCCGAAAATCCCTCTATATTAATAATCCTTTATTAGAACGAACCGTTTTTGGTCTGCATTTTATCAACCCAGTGGGCTTGGCTGCCGGATTTGATAAAGACGCCACATTCTTTAACGAATTCGCAAATCTGGGCTTTTCATTTATCGAAATAGGCACCGTTACACCAAAAGGGCAAAATGGTAATCCAAAACCACGGTCGTTTCGTATTCCTGCCGACAATGCCCTTATAAATAGAATGGGGTTTAACAACTCAGGTGCCGATGCTGTTGTTGAAAACCTTAAAAAGCGGAGAACTAACGTAATTATTGGCGGAAACCTTGGCAAAAACACCACAACACCTAACGAATTGGCTGTAAATGATTATATCTTTACATTTAATAAGCTTTACGAATACGTTGATTATTTTGTAGTTAACGTAAGTTGTCCGAATATATCCGATTTACATAAACTTCAGGATAAAGACTCATTAATGGA
The DNA here is from genome assembly GCA_025361285.1 of Bacteroidales bacterium. Taxonomy (GTDB): domain Bacteria; phylum Bacteroidota; class Bacteroidia; order Bacteroidales; family JAAUTT01; genus JAAUTT01. The sequence goes on from JANYAP010000090.1 coordinate 87,681, forward strand.
AATTTTGCAAGAGCTTATTCATGAAAGAGCTAAACAGCTTGTTTCCAAACCTATACTATTAAAAATATCGCCTGATTTGAATTTCTCACAAATTGATGAAATATTAGAAATTGTTTCGGCAACAAAAATCGATGGGATAGTGGCAACTAATACTACAACAGGCCGTTATAATCTTTCGGAAGATACTGAAAAAATAAAACAGATTGGTAATGGGGGACTTAGTGGACAACCACTTCGCGAGCGATCAACCGAAATAATCAGGTATATTTCTCAGAAAACCAATGGCAAACTACCAATTATTGGCGTTGGCGGCATTATGTGTGCCTACGATGCCATCGAGAAATTGAAAGCCGGAGCATCACTAGTTCAACTATATACAGGTTTTATATACGAAGGTCCTTTTTTAGTAAAACAAATAAACAAAGCTATTTTAAAGCAAATTCAACCGTAATTACGATAAATCATTAACGCTTTTGATAATAGCTCGGTCGTTTTTCTAATACTGCTATTTTTATTAATCGTAATATGTTGAAATACAAAGAAATATTTCTTTATTTCTTTGTATTTCTAAAATATATAAGATGAATAATTTGCGAAATTTCAATCGCGAACTATTAATTTTAATAACCTACTATAAGTGCCTAATTTATTGAAACAAAAAACCCCGAAGTAAAAACTTCAGGGTTTATGTGATCCAGCTGGGATTCGAACCCAGGACCCCATCCTTAAAAGGGATGTGCTCTACCAACTGAGCTACTAGATCGGCTTTTGTTTTAAAGCGGTGCAAAGATAACATCAATAAAATTATCTCCAAACATAAATGTAAAAAAATTACAAAATTTATTAAAATATTTTTATGTGTTAATAATCAATTGATTACAACATTTTACATGTTACAATTCTTTTATGTGCTATAAATTCAATGCATTATCACTAAATTTGCTTCCGTGAAATTGTTTCGTAAAGTTCATTCTTTACCAAACCCATTGGAAGCCATTAATTAATTTTAACAATATATTGCAATATAATAATTATAAAATATTTATTTACAGATGTTTAAATACAAAAATTTCATATCAATAACAGTTTTAGCGTTATTTTGTAATTATCTTTTTGCAAAGGAATTGCCAAAAAACCTCGATATTCCTGTTGATTTAAGCAAAACGGATCAAAAAAAATTAGAGAAAGCAAATGAATTACTTAAAGAAGGCATGGAATTGTGGAATCGGCTGAATACCAGGTATAATCCAGAGAAGGCAATAAACTTCAAAATAGATTCGATTTATAACCGAGATGCATATCCTATTTTGCTAAAAGCAGCCAAAGCCTTTGAGGAAGGTAATACTATGAAGTACGAAATATACCACGATAATTGCGTAAACTTTTGGAATGCACATAAATACGATTCGCCATCGGGACTAGAAAACGCGAAAAAATTTCAGAAAGATGCCGTAAAATATTTCGAAAAAGCGCTAATAAATAGGCAGTCTGCCGAAAACTATATAAACGAGTACGTGAAGGCATACAACCGCTTTTACGAAGCCATTTCGCTCGAAATAATTGCTGTAAAAAAAGAGGGTAGAGCATTACAAATTGTTAGAGATTGGCCTGTTCATTACGCTTATCAGTGGGATGATGACGTTGAAAAAGATTTGTTTCCAACGCCCAAAAAAACCACGGAATTTGCTGCAATTGAACCGCCTAAACCAGTTGTAAAACAAGTTGTTAACGAACCAAAAATAGTTTTACCCGACTCAATGGTAATTTTTTACAGCGTGCAAATTGCCGCTCACACAGTGCTAATGCCCGAAGCACTAGTTCGCGAAACTATTTACCATGGCGATATGAAAATGCAACAATTGCATGAAGACGGGTGGTACAAATACCTTATAGGGCATTATAAAACTTACGACGAAGCTGCAAAATTGTTAAATGAAATTAAGGTTGAAAAAGCCTTCGTAGTGGCTTATAAAAATGGCAAACGCGTTCCTATTAAAGAAGTTACAGAACCTACTGAGCTGCAAAACATTAAGAACTAGATAGCTGCAATTTAGTAAATATCCAATTGACTTACATCTCGAACTATTACTTCAGGCTTATCGCCGTAAACTGAAACATAACCAGTTACCGAAACATTTTGGTCAATAAAATAAAGCTCGGGATGGCGACTCAATTTTCGAGCTTCTCGCCCAGGAATTACTATACTGAAGTCGTGGTAAGGATAATAGTCGCCAAAATAAATATAAAGTTCATCGTTTTCGTACGAATAATTAGTATCGAACACCTTTCCATAAATCGAAGCCACTTCGCCAATATATCCATCGGCATTATAGGCTGGAACAACCGATATACAATGCCCTACATTATAGCGCCAGTAGCGAACTTCGGGATAATACAACCCAAAATTGCGCGACATATTTACCGACCATATTAAATTGGTTCTATATGGCATGCGATAAGCATAATGGCGTCGACGGTAATCAATTGAAACAGGGTGATAATTAGGACGATACCTCACAACTTCAACTCTTGAACTTGGTCGTCGTATTTCAACAACAGTGCTTCGGTAAACCTTTTTATTGCGATTATTATCTTCAACGTGCTGAGATTGACGAAAATTAGAACGAGTATCATTACCATGGCGTTCTTGTTCTCTTCCTCTATTAACAGTACTTGGTTGAGTGTTATTATTTCTACCCCTTTCGTTTTGATTGCTCGATGCACTTTTAACCTGACGACCATTGTCCCTTTTTTCGGAATTTCCGCGTCGTTCGTTTTGAGCATTGCTTGATATTGAAGCAATTAACAGTAGTAAAACAATAATATTTGCTTTCATAATAAATGATTTTAGTGTTGTCGGTTAGGCAGAATGCAAAATCTTTGCCAATAATTAAATTTAGGCTTAATATTTACACAAATTAGTAACAAAAACCCAAATTTCATTGTATGTAATTGATATATAGATCTTATATATAATTTTTAAAAATTTCAATCTT
>JANYAP010000130.1 GCA_025361285.1 Bacteroidales bacterium
TGCAAATAGAACCAGTACCAATAACACAAATAATGATAGTAATCAGCCTGACATTAATTCAAGCAGCCCCACGGATAATGGTCTGAATTTGAATAAAGTAGAATCATTGCAGCCTAATTTGCAGCCGGCCTTACCTCCGTCACCAGCTCTTCCTGCATTACCAGCACCATTACCTTTCCCTTCAGGACATTTTGAGCATTTATGGGATGATGTGAAAGGCGATTATTATAAGTGGATAAATGATTAACAACCAATAACTATGAATAAAAATAAGAATAAAATGATTGGATATATTATATTAGGAATTGTAGCGGTAGGCTTTTATGTTGCAATAATGAGACATAATAGCAATGAAAACAAAAAAATATTTAATAATCCAGAATATACTATTGGGGTAGTAACTTATTTTTCAAATGCTAAAGGAGTAATAGGAGTGCCAAATACCGTAACAGTACCAGCTAAATCAGCAGAAATAAAATATAAATATGAAGTGGGTGGCGATAGCATTGAAAATGGCTATGTTGATGGGGAATTCAAAGTGCCCTTTTCGGGTCCTATTGCGGGAGAAAAGTATTTGGTAATATATTTAAAGGCAAATCCTCAAAAAAGTCGTATGCTATTTGATTATCCTGTAAAAGATAGTTCAGATTATACGAAGTACATGGAAGAATTTAAAATACATCCACCACAATTTAGAAAATAAAAAAGCGAAAGCCCAGCATATTGCCGGGCTTTTCTGTTATAATTGTTTTAGAAGTTCATCAAGTTCTTTGTCGGAAATATTATCCTGTTCGGATTTATCGTAAATGGCAATTAAGTAAATGGTAGTATCGGCAATGTAAACATGAGTTATAACACGAGCCCCGCCGCTTTTACCTTTGCCTTTAGAAGTTATTGCAAGGCGTATTTTATAGCAGTCCTGCCCGATGGGAGTGCCTATTACAGGGTTTTCGGCCAATTGGTTGCCAAGTTCAGCCAAATCGGTTTTTAAAGAATGGTATTTTTTTGCCAGCCGTTTTAACTGTCTGTCAAATGGTGGGATTGTAACAACACTATAACTCATTGAGAAGCTCGTTAAGAGGTTTAGCCTTTAATTTACCTTGCTTGGCCAATTTAACATTTTCAACAGCTTCTTTAATTTCTTCCATAAGCAAAGCCTTTTCGTTGGTAATGGGTTTTGCCTTTACATAGCGGAAACTATGCATTAGCTCCATAAAAAACGGGGCTTTACTATCTTGTACATCAACCAATACTTTCATAATCGTTTATTTGCTTACTGTTAAATAACCCTGAAACTTAGTAGTTGCTATAAAAGCGTCGAGCATTGCAAAAACATGTTCCCTTTCTTTTGGTTGCATCTTGGTTACTTCCTGAATACGTTGGAGCATACCTTTATCCAACTCTAAATCACTATGTCCTACCAACCAATCTAAGGAAACATCAAGTAAATCTGCAATTTTTGCAGCCGCTTCAATGCTTGGCTTCATCTCGTCACGTTCATAACGCCCGATTACCGGGCCTTTAGTTCCCAGCTTTTCCGCCAGTTCTTCCTGACTGATGCCCTTTTTTTTACGGGCTTCCAAAAGTCGTTTACCGAAACTCATAAGTGTCAATTAATACCTTATTTGTAATAATATGGCAAAAATACGAAACTTAAAAGTTATAACAAAACCTAAAAGATTTTGTTGTTTGAAATGGATAAATTATATTTGCAACGGATAAGTTCTATTTAATAAATTTTCATCATGGAAATAACAGAAATAAAGAGCCGTTTAACGATAGCCCAAGTATTAAGCCATTACAGCCTCAAACCCGATAAGAACCACCGCCTATGTTGCCCTTTCCATGAAGATAAGACCCCTTAGCTCGGCTTAATGTTCGGCGCAATAGCTAAGCGGCATTTATAATGGCGCTTGGAATTTGGTTGAATTTGTAATTCAGCATAAAATGCAAATACAGCTAACTAACGCCTTGTAGCAGTAATGTTGCGTTGTGTTGGTGTATTAAATAGAGCTATGTTGTTAAAATGCAGTTATCAAATTTTGCTTATATTTACGAATAAACATAACTTTGCG
>JANYAP010000142.1 GCA_025361285.1 Bacteroidales bacterium
TGAATTAATCATTTTTGTATTTTCGGGAAAAATGGGCAACTGCATTTGCATGACTTTTTTTGCCGAAATATAGGATATTTTTATTTACGATAGTAGTTGGATATTTAATTGATAATCAGATATAGGGTCAGGAGGTCTGAGACTGGGGTAATTATTCGTTATCGCCTTTTTATAAAACACTTACACAACTTAAAAAACGCAATTCTGCTCTATGGAACGGCGAAGAAGGCGGCAAAATGCAACGAATTACTTCAAATATCGATAGTTCAGTAATTGCATTTGTTCGCGAAAAAAGTGGGCATAAAGTGCTTGCTATCTGCAACTTATCAAATAAACAATTAGATATAACACTTAAGAGTCAACTACTTATTGGGCAATATATTAACGTTTTTACAAACGAAAGGAAGATATTTACAGATAAACTACAACTTACCATGAAACCATGGCAATATGTTGTTTTGGAAAAAACTCAATAGGGTTTTTATGGGGCTGTTATCCTCAACAATATCAATCGTATTTTCTAAGCCTGCACATATTTAATATATTCAGATAAAATAATCTTTAATTTATTTGGATTAAATCTAAATAGAACGTATCTTTGTCGCAGAAATTAATACTTAGTAACAATTTAAAAATTACGATAATGTTATACGAATTAACAAAATTGCCATACCAATACAGCGATCTTGAGCCTCATATCGACTCTCAAACAATGGAAATTCATCATTCAAAGCATCATGCAGCTTACACCAATAATTTTAACGCTGCTTTAAAAGGGTCGGAATTCGAAAATTCTAAAATTGAAGATATTTTTAAAAGTGCTTCCAAACTTCCTTTGCCTATACGTAATAATAGTGGTGGATATTTTAATCACGACCTTTTTTGGAAAGTATTGAAACCAAATGGTGGTGGTTTGCCTACTGGAGACTTGCTTAACGCAATAAATAAACAATTCGGTTCGTTCGATAAATTTAAAGAAATTTTTTCAGCTGCTGGCGCTACTCGCTTTGGTTCGGGTTGGGCTTGGCTAGTTGTAAATAGCAAAAAAGAGTTAGAAGTTGGTTCAACACCTAATCAGGACAATCCGCTTATGGATGTGTCGGATATTAAAGGCACTCCAATACTTACTCTCGATGTTTGGGAACATGCATATTACCTTAAATATCAGAATAAACGCCCCGATTATATTTCAGCTTTCTGGAATGTTGTAAATTGGGACGAAATTAGTAAACGCTTTTTGTTAGCGATTCATTGATAGTTTGGATTTGTTGGTTAGTAAAAAGGCCCTGTCGTGATGATATGGCCTTTTTCATTTTCATATACTCGGAAGTAATGTGTTATTATAAACAAGTAACCGTCTAAATGTCATAATATTACACGCTTAATGAACCTGATATTTCTTAAATATTTCACTCGATTTTAGCAATATATCGATATATTGCGAACGTTTATATATAAATGGGTCGTTTACACGCTTTTGCGATAATTTACCCTTAAAATCTTCCAAACGATGGTAGCTTTTTTTCTCCATCCATTCGCTCAATTCGTTAAGCATCACTTGTATATACGATATTTTATTCGCATACAACGTACTTACTATCTGCACACAATCGGCTCCACCCAAAATCATTTTTATAACATCTTTACCCGTATGTATGCCGCTATTACAGCAAATCGATCCTTGTATGTTTCCGAAAAGAAGCCCGGCAAACTTTAGAGGTAAAAGATTTTCGTCGGTTGTACTCGACGAAAAATGATTTATATATGTCTCATAATCAATGTCAATATTTGGCATTAAAAATCGGTTGAATAGCACCACGCCTTTGCAACCATTTTGATCGAATTGCTTAACAACGTTTAGCACGTTGGCGTAAAATGGGCTAAGTTTAATGCTTACTGGAATATCGATAGCTTGCTTTAGAGCCTTTAGTAATTCATTTTGCTGATTAATAATCGATTTCCCATCAAGTCTATAATCACGCGGAACGGCGTAAAAATTTAGTTCAATTGCGTCAACACCAGTATTTTGAATACGCTTGGCATACTCCAACCATGTTTCGGTAAAAACGCAATTTAGGCTTGCTATAACAGGAATATTTACAGCCTCCTTGGCAAGCCTTAAATTCATTAGATGCTCGGTTGGACCAGCATGTTCAATGTCGGGAAACAGACTAATCATTTCGGCGTTACGCTCCTGGTATTCTGTTAGTTCATCGTCGAACTCGAGTCTTTCGAGTTGTATTTGTTCTTCAAAAAGCGTTTTATACACAATTGCCGCTGCACCAGCATCTTCCATACGTTTAAGAGTATCGAGGTTATTAACCAAATTGCTAGCTCCTGCAATAATAGGATTCTTTAACTCCAATCCTAAGTAGGTAGTCTTTAAATCAGTCATATACTTTGATTTACGTGATATGAAAATAAAATTTTAATTCAAGGAAAAATTCCTGATTTTTCGCGGTGTTATTAAATATAGTTGTAAATTTCAATTCTGGTAACTATGTAGATAATAGGCTGTAGGCTAGAGGCTGTAGGAACTTCATTACAACCTATAATAATAGAGCCTTTCAAATGCTCTGCTCAAGCCTACAGCCTACAGCCTACAGCCTAAATAGTTACCAATACTTTTATTTACCATACTTTTATTTACAATTTTTTATGTTACTGTTTTTTAAACAAAATCCATTTGTTAGGCTATTACTACCACTTGTAATTGGCATTTGGGTAGGAATTGTTGCTATTATACCTTACAATTTTTTGCAATTCCTCACTACTATAACAGTTGTAGCTTCAATAAGTTTGATTGTTTTAGATAAACAATCGGCTAATTACAAAACCCGATGGATATTTGGCTTTAATGTATTTGCTATTTTGTTCATTATTGGAATTCTGTTAGTTTCAACAAAGGAAGAATTTACAAAGAAATATGTGGCAGAAAACACTCATCCTCAATTATATACTGGAACCATATTTTTGCCACCTGAACAACGAACAAAATCGGTGCAATGTTTCATAGAAACGAAAACGATTATGAACAATGGTAAATGGTTAATTTACAACACTAAAATTCTTGCTTATTTAAAAAAAGATTCGAGCTCTCTTCATTTGAAAGCAGGCGATTTGCTTGTTTTTAAAGCAATTGTATCAAATTTAAAGCCATCGGGCAATCCGCACGAATTCGATTACAGCAAGTATTTGTATTATCAAAGTGTTTTTTATTCAGCATACATCAACCATAAATCATGGAAAATATTAACACATAATGGTTTACATCCTCTATTAATGTGGTCATATAAATTACGCGACAAGCTACTTAATTTGTTTTCTAAAATTGGTATGAAAGGCGATGAATACGCTGTTGCATCGGCTTTAACCATTGGCGACAAGGCAAATCTCGATGCTGAAATAAAGCGAGCCTATATTTCTTCGGGAGCAATGCATATACTGGCTGTTTCGGGTATGCATGTTGGTCTGCTATATTGGGTTACGAATTTATTCCTGTCGTTTTTTAATAGAATTAAACATGGAAAGTATTTTAAACTTGTAATATTGTTTTTTGTTATTTGGATGTACGCCTTAATAACTGGTATGTCGGCCTCTGTTTTAAGGGCAACTGTTATGTTTAGCTTCGTAATTGCAGGTCAGGCCTCAAGTCGTAAAATAAACATATTTAATTCGTTAGCGGCTTCGGCGTTTTTTCTACTACTTTGGAATCCCTATAACCTAGTCGATGCTGGTTTTCAGCTTTCGTATTTGGCTGTTTTATCAATTGTTACATTATATCCACTGATTTACAAATTGTTAGTTTTCGAAAACTGGACAGCGAACCAAATATGGTCTATTACAGCTTGCACCTTAGCAGCGCAAATCGGAACTTTCCCATTATCAATATATTACTTTCACCAATTTCCAAATCTGTTTCTCATTTCAAACCTAATAATAATACCTTTTTCAACACTAATAATATACTATTCTATTTTATTGATAATTAGTTTTTTTTCGGAAGTATTATTGAATTTTCTGGGCTATGTTTTTAATTGGTTGGTGTGGGCATTAAACAAAATAGTACTTTATATCGATCAATTACCTTTTGCCTTATGGAAAGGGTTATATATCAATCAATTTGAAATGGTAATAATTTTTGCAATAATTATTGCTTGTACGTTGTTTCTGGTTCAAAAACAAATTGTTTTTTTGCGAAGTACGCTTGTTTTCGTTTTGCTGCTTGTAGGTTCAAAGTTTTTTACCTCTTTTCAATATATTAAAAAACAAGAAGTTGTATTTTACAACTATCAAAAAAATACTGTTTTTCAATTTCGGAATGGACAAAGTAGTGTTTGGTTAGTCGATTCAATTGATGATCGAATTAAGAATATGATTAAACAAACTAGTTATGCCGAACTAATTCGCGATGTAACAGTCCTTAAACTCGATTCCGTTATTCAAGCAACTTCAAAATTAGGAAAATATTTCGGTGGTATTCTATGGATAAAAGGCAGTTACATTCAAGTTAAGTCGAAACGAATATTTATTCCTGATAAAAGTACAAAACTTATTTCAGTTGACAATAAACTGCCTGTCGATTATGTAGTTATGCGCAATACAATTTATAAACCGAACAATATTCAAAATTTCATAGCTCCTAAAACAATTATTTTCGACGGAACTGTAGCTAAATATAAGGTCGATAAAATTACTAAATACGTTGTAAATAAGGGTATTACAGTTTACTCAATGGCTAATAGCGGAGCCATTAAGCTGCAATTATAGCAATTCGCCAATTCCTTGACGTATTATAATAGATTCCGAATTTGTACAGTCGATAACCGTTGATGCAATATTATGTCCATAACCTCCATCAATCACTAAATCAATTACTTCTCCTAAATTTTCGTGTATCAGCTCTGGGTCGGTGGTGTATTCCAGTATTTCATCCTCGTCGTGTACCGAAGTAGTGAGTATTGGACTTCCGAATGCCTTAACTACATCAATCACAATACGATTATTAGGAATACGTATTCCAATAGTTTTTTTGTTGCTCACAAACAACGCCGGCACTTTACTATTTGCATTCAAAATAAAAGTAAATGGTCCTGGAAGGTTTTTTTTCATCAATTTAAAAACGCTGTTGTCTAATGGCTTGGTGTATGCCGATATTTGGCTTAAATCGTGGCAAATCATTGAAAATTGCGCTTTATCTGGCTTTATTCCTCTAAGTTTTGCTATTTTTTCTACAGCTTTTCGATTATGAATATCGCACCCCATACCGTAAACACTATCAGTAGGATACACAATTATTCCACCTTTACGAAGAATTTCCACCACCTTCTCAATTTGCTTATTATTAGGATTTTCTGGATATATTTTTACAATCATTTAGTTTATTTTAACTCATTATTGCCTCTATTCTCCTTCGTTTGTTCCTCATCAATAGTCAACTCATCAACTTGCCAATATGGAAATTGTTCATCGTCAGGTTCATCGTCCAAAACTATCACTTCCTTTTGAGGACCTTCGTTTATGAAGATAAATGCAAAAACAGAACCGGTTAACCCACCAAATAAGTGCGATTCCCACGACATTTCGGGGAAAATAGGAAAGATGCCCCAGATAAGTCCGCCGTACAAAAAAATAACTAATAGCGATATAGCTAACAGTTTGATATTCATGCGTAAAACTCCGCTAAAAAACAAAAACGATGCGAAACCATATACCAACCCACTTGCGCCTATATGAAATGCTTTTCGACCGCCCAACCATACACAAAGGCCAGTAACCAGCCAAACCAGAATAATAATTTTAAATGCAATTGGTTTGTAGAAATAAAATATGGTGGCTGTTAATATCAATAACGAAACCGAATTATTAAAAAGATGGTTAAAATCGGCATGAATAAAAGGCGCAAGTACAATTCCATATAAACCGTACGATTGCAGTGGAAATATTCCGTAATTAACGAACGACATACCCGAAAAAAATTCCATTCCCTTAACCAACCAAAGCGTAACGATTAGTAAAACAGGAATATAAAAGGCTCTAACAACTTGTTTTTTAAATTCGCTATCGGCAGCCATAATACGCTAGTTTTTATCGCTTAAATGTAGGTATTCCAACCGACATTAGTATCTTTGCACACTATTTTTTTATGTATGGAACTGATTACATTGATTTTACTATCTATAGGCTTATCCATAGATTCTTTTGCCGTTTCAGTATCGAGCGGTTTGATAATGAGCGAAATAACTTTTAGGAAAGCAACTCGCATTGCTTTTTCGTTGGCTTTTTTTCAGGCGCTTATGCCTTTAATAGGTTGGTTTATAGGTAATAAAATAGAAACTATGGTTATAAGTTTCGATCACTGGCTCGCATTCGGGCTTTTGGCAATTATTGGAGGGAAAATGATATTCGAAAGTTTTAAAACTCATCCCATCGAAAACAAAAAATCAAATCCTTTGGAATTAAAAACGCTACTTGGAATTTCGTTAGCTACTAGCATAGATGCATTGGTTGTGGGAGTGAGCTTCGCTTTTATTGAAATCAATCTGTTACTGGTAATATTTATTATAGGCTTTACCACGTTTTTCTTCTCTATGTTAGGTATTCTTTTTGGGAAAAAGGTTGGTGTCCATTTCGGGGAGAAAATGGAAGTATTTGGAGGTATAGTTCTTATACTTATTGGGTTAAAGATACTATTAGATCATTTGCTTTAACAGTTTTTAAGTTTCGTCTTAAATACGTATATGTTTAATAATAAGCTAGATATAAAGGATAGTATTTGGCTTAACTTATGTAAACGATTGGGCAGGAAATAATTATAATTAATTATCCTGCCTCAAACTTTTTTATTCGGGGAGCGGTACTTTTTGAATATTCAATTCAAACGATTTTCCCATGCTTATTTTTACGCGATGTTCTTTCAACCAGTTTTTCATTTCCGAATTGTTTTCGAAAATGTTCAGCAAATCGTGTGCTACTGCTTTACGACTGCTAGTTTTTGTTACTTTTCCTGCAAGTATTTCAATATTAAACGAATAGCCTGTTTTATCTAAAACGCCCCCATTCTCAAATTCGTGCTTATAGAGTTGTAATTTCTGATCTTCAGTATCAGTTCTCTTTAAAAGCAATTTAATTACAGGACTGTATTTTGTCCATAACTGCAAATATTTTCCTTCATCCTTCATGTTAAAGTGTATTTTTTTAATAAATCAAATGCAATACTCCTCTTATTTGTAGTGTTCCGATAAAAAAGTAGAATTATCAGGTTTGAATTTTAGAGTAGAATGCCTATGAATGTTGTTTCTTTAGGGTTTTGAAAATAAAAAAGCCTTACAATAAAGTAAGGCTTAAAAATAAAATGTTCGTATAAAAGATAAACTAAGCTAGTTTAACATTTACTGCATTTAATCCTTTTTTTCCGTCCTGAAGATCAAAAGTTACTTCATCATTTTCTCTGATTTCGTCATTCAAACCCGATACATGCACAAAATACTCTTTGTCTGATGCTGTGTCCTTAATAAATCCAAATCCTTTTGAATTATTAAAAAATTTTACTGTTCCTTTATTCATTTTAATTATATTATTTAATTACTTCAAAAGTACACATTATTATTTTAATTTCAATTAATACAAACGAAATAATTGCAAATATTTTGAAATTATTTTCTGTAATTTTAATTAATACATTGTTAATGAGATAGTTAAATACTTAAAAAAGATTCATCTTTTTCGGTCGTATTTCTTGTAAATACTCCAATTTTAGGTTATTCGACAAAAACAGTGGAAATGAAATTGTAGGTATTGTAAGAAATTTATAAACAAATTAAAAATTTGTACGATTTTTTTGTGTAAATTTAATGTAATAAGTAAGTTTCCTTTTATGGCAGATGAACACAAAAACGAAGAGTTGAAAAATAGGATTTTAATCCTTGAAAAAGAAATTAAATACCTTAAAGGGTTAATTAATAAATCATTGTCGGTTTCGAATAACAGTTCAGCTATCACCGAAAGTAAGCTAAAAAATCTAATTCAATCGAA
>JANYAP010000177.1 GCA_025361285.1 Bacteroidales bacterium
AACAACATCGACCCCCAAAAATGGATCACCTACGTCATCAAAAATATCAACGACACCAAAAATCTTCAACTCAAATTTCTGCTCCCGCAATTTATCGATAAAAATTTATTGGCGTAAGACGGGGTTGGTGGGCTGCATACGATGGATGTTAAATTTCAATTTTGGAATCAGGCGTATATTGTACTATGTAAGGTGTTTAGTTAGATATTTGATCCTTGCCTGAAATGAGAGGGAGTTTTTCCAATAACTTTTTTAAAATGTGTTGAGAAATTTTTAGGGTCAATAAAGCCAACTTTAATTGCTATTTCCGACACGCTTAAATTTGTTTCGGCTAATAATTTTACCGAAGTTTTCATCCTAACACTGGATATGAATTCGTTTATATTTTCGCCGGTTATTGCTGATATTTTCCTATGAAGATTTCTGTAACTCATAAACATTTCATCGGCAAGCATTACTACCGAAAAATCGGGATTAGCAATGTTTTTCTCAACTATTGCTAGCACCTTCGCCATAAATTTCTCGTCGGTGGGGTTCAGTGTTATGGCTTTGGGCTCAACTTTTATTTCGCGCGAATATATTTGGCGTAACATTACACGTGTTTGCAGTATGTTTTTTATTCGGCTTTTTAATATGGCGGCATTAAAGGGTTTGGTAATGTAATCGTCGGCACCCGAGGTAAATCCTTCAATGGCGCTTTCTTCGGTGTTTTTGGCAGTTAGCAGTATTACTGGAATGTGGCTTGTTAATTCATTAGTTTTTATATTATTGCAAAATTCTATGCCATCGGTAACTGGCATCATTACGTCGCTAATAATAAGTTCGGGGTTCTGTTCTAATGCTTTTTCGAACCCTTCGGTGCCGTTAACAGCTTCAATTATTTGGTATTCGCCTAGTAGCTCACTTTTTATATAGGTGCGCATGTCGGTATTGTCGTCAATCACAAGAATAGTTTGAAGTTGGGAGTCCGAAGTTGGAAGTCCGAAGTCGGGAGTCCGAAGTCCGAAGTCGGAAGTCGGGAGTCCGAAGTCGGGAGTCGGGAGTCCGAAGTCGGGAGTCGGGAGTCCGAAGTCGGGAGTTGAGAGTTGGGAGTCCAAAGTTGGGAGTCCGAAGTCCGAAGTCGGAAGTTGGGAGTTGGGGGTCAATTGTTTTATATCTGTGTCCAATTTGTCATTGGCCATTCGTAATTGGTTATTCGTAATTATTAACTGGTCATTTGTAATTTCCTTAACGTCTTCGGGCTTGAAATGCTCGTTGCCTAGTGGTATTTTTACAGTAAAAGTACTGCCCTCATTTTCTATACTTTGCACTTCAATGGTTCCGTGGTGCAGCTCTAGTAAGCTTTTGCATAAGGACAGACCAATGCCCGAACTTTCCTCAATGGTTGATTGTGCATTAATGGCTTGATAAAAATGCTCGAAAATGTAAGGCAATGATTCTTTGTTAATTCCAATTCCCGTATCCTTTATTTTAATTTCAATGAATTTATTATCTATATCATTATTTCTATTTATTTCAATGAATATCCCTCCCCCATGTTTATTGTATTTAAAGGCGTTCGACAATAGGTTGAAAATTACCTTCTCCATTTTTTCGACATCGATATAAACATCAATTGGATTAGTATTGATTGGTAATAAAAAATTTATATTGCGCTCAATGGCAAGCTGTTTAAACAATTCGGCAATTTCATTAACGAAAATACCAATATTGGTTTTCGTTACTTTTAAACGCATACTGCCCGATTCAATTTTATGAATATCAATTAGCTGGTTTACAAGATTTAAAAGACGTTTGGCGTTACGATTTACTAATTCAAGTTTCAATACTGATTCAACCCAATCTTTCTTCTTAAAATCAGTAATCATCGATTCTAAAGGACCTAGTATTAAAGTAAGTGGGGTGCGGAATTCGTGCGATATATTAATAAAGAAACGGGTTTTTAGCATGTCCATTTCCTTAATTTTTTCGCTCTGCAATTCAAGTTCATTATAAACTCGTGCGTTATCAAGCGCAATTGAAATATATGCTGCAAGGTTTTTTAATACGTTGAGGTGAAACTCTGTATATGAATTTTTTACGTAACTTTTTACTGTTAAAATACCTATTACATTCTGTTCAAACGACAGTAATGGCAGATATATTGACGATTTAGGAATATCGTTGCAAGTATATCCTTTTATGCGTTTGCTGAAATATTTATGCACTTCATTTTCAACATCATTCATAAAAACAATTTGCTTGTGATTCACGCACCATACCGACATGCGTTGCTCGTCGGCAAGACTCACGGTATCGAAATTCATAGGCACATTTTTTTGCGAATAGCCCCAATAGTCGATGGTGTTGGTTGCAGGGTTAATCTGACCTATTGAAAATGAGGGTGCATCCATTAACGAGTTGATGGCAATATACACGCGTTTTATTATTTCCTGCACTTTAACACTGGCGGTAATTTTTTGACCTAATTCGGTTAGTGTTTTTATATTAATATACTGAGCTTCAATCTCTTCTTTTTGGTTTGCAACAAGTTCAGAGGATTGCGTAATCTCTTCTTGTCGTTCTTCGAGCAAGGTATTGGCTTCCTGCAATTGTTCTGTACGTATTTTTACCTTGTGTTCTAACTTTAATTGCTGCCTTTTAAGTGCATTAACCCTGTATAAATATATTATTTGCAATAATCCAACAATTCCCAAAACAAGCAATATATTAAACCACAATGTTTTCCACCATGGAGGGGTAATGGTAATTTTTAGGAGAGTAGGTTGTTCGTTCCATACGCCATCGTTGTTGGTGGCTTTTACTAAAAAAGTATAGTTGCCAGGGGTAATATTCGAGTATGATGCATACTTACGATCTTCATCGGTATAATTCCATTCTTTATCGTAACCTTCTAATTTATAAGCATATTTTGTTTTCTCGTAATAGGTAAAGTTAATGGCGGTAAAACCAAACGAAAATACTGCATCTTTATAGGAAAGGGTTAGCTCTTTAGTTTCTTCAATGTGCTGTTTTAACGGAGAATTGGGCGATGAGTATGTAATATTCTTATTGAAAATTTGAAATTCGTTGATGATAACTGTTGGAAGATAAGTATTTATTGAGATTTCATCTGGATTAAACAAACTAATGCCTTTCGTTCCCCCAAAATAAAATGTCCCATCGCTTGCTTTTAGTCGCGCATATCCCGAATACCATTTTTGAAGCCCTTCAAAGTCCGAGAAATG
>JANYAP010000008.1 GCA_025361285.1 Bacteroidales bacterium
CACTCTAAATTAATCATAAAATGATAATTGCAAACCCAATTTACGATGTTGTTTTTAAGCGACTTATGGAAAACAATAAAGTAGCAAAATTCTTTATTGGAACATTATTGGAGCAAACCATAGAAACTGTTGAAGTAAAACCACAAGAATTTATATACACCGACGAGTTAGCTGGGTTATCGGTATTTAGGCTCGATTTTATTGCAACAATTAAAACACAATCAGGCGGTTATACAAAATTGCTTATCGAAATACAGAAAGCTAAGAATCAGATTGATTTAATGCGCTTTAGAAATTATTTGGGCGAACAATACAAAAAGGAAGACCTTGTAAACAACAAAAAAACAATTTTGCCAATTACAACTATCTATATTTTAGGCTTTAATCTGCCCGAAATTACCACGGCGTGCATAAAAGTGGAGCGCAATTACAAGGATTTAATTGCAAAAAAAATTATAGATACTCGTAGCGACTTTGTGGAAAAGTTAACACACGACAGCTACATAGTGCAAGTAGACCGTATAACCGACCGTTACCAGACACGCCTCGACAAACTTTTAAGCGTTTTCGAGCAAAAAAACTTTGTTGACGACAAAAAAATAACCAAAGAATTTACTCACAATATTGATAACGAAGATCTTAAATTAACTACCGATATTTTGCACCATTCCGGAACAAACCCTAAAGAGCGCAAAAAAATAGAAACTGAACAAGAAGCTTGGCGAACTGTAAACGCAATGTTCGAAAACGAGAAGAAACAGTTTGTTAAAGCGTTGAGTGAAAAGGATAAAGCATTAACTGAGAAAGATAAAGCATTGACTGAGAAAGACCAAGCATTGACTGAGAAAGATAAATTAATTGAAGAGTTGAAGAAAAAACTTAACGAGAAGTAGGTTGTCTACAAAGCTAAGACATTGTAATGAAATAAGTCATGCGATTTAGTGTCATTCCGACGTAGGTCGGAACCGAGTTTACGAGCTCGCCAAAGGCAATCCCTAGTTCTTTTTTATTTTTATGGATTCCGACCTACGTCGGTATGACAGCATACTTTAAAGGATTGCCAATGTAGAAGGTTTTTCCGTTCATGTAAATGTGCGACTTATTATAATTACAAAGCCTTAGTTCGGCACTCGAAGCTCACAAAAAAGGTGTAAAATGCTCTTGTGGAAATAATATTTGGGTTATTGGTTCGGCATTGGTAGGCCACAGTTGTTTTACCTGTATTACTGGAGAAGCAATGCCAACCGAAGATTACGAAATTGATGAGGCTTTAACTTTTAATGAAAATAAGAGTACCCGCCGACATATTAATGATATCGATCCTACTAAAATATCGGGTTATTTCGACGATGATGGGATTCGAAAGAAACCCCAATTTAACACCAAAGCCTTCATTATGTACAATTTGCACAAACGATAGCAACCCTAATGAAGAAGTATTATGTATACCTAACACGCTACGACCAAAGAACCAATAACGCATTTAAATGTTTTGTCTTCACAAAAATTTCCAGATAAAATATAACCACTCCTTCAGGAGGAAATAATTTATCTCAAGCATTTATTCAGCGATATATCGCTGAATAAATCTATATTCCAATAAATTGCTAATGCAGAAGAAACCCAGCAAAAACAGCATGATTGATATTGTAGGCTGATGAAAGCGATCTATTCATAATTTTGATTTCAATTATGTCTCCTACATTTAACTTTAAAAGCAAAGTAGTTGAAAATGTTTTTGTTCCTATTTCTTGAAATGATTTAAACTTATTACCAGATTTATAAATATTTACATCGATATTATCCGATTGGTTATTAAATAGCGTCGTAATAGAAAATGAATATGTGCCCGAAATTGGTGTAACAAATTTATTATTACTAAAATTACTAATATCATCAAAATCCTTTTCCCATGGAATTGGGAATTCGTTATTTGCCGCTAGATTTAGTGTTTCAAACGACGAATAAGAGCAGTTAAACCCAACCCATGGAGTATTCTTCAATTCCGAAATATCAATTTTATTATCCTTACCCGCCTCGGCAATATGGAGTGTATCGCCATCGAACGAAGCACTTGTAATTAACTCGTTAGTTTTACTGGTATCGGCATCGTAAACCGAGCCTCCATCTTTATTGAGCGTTATATAATTACCCGAATATGAAAGTTTTTGAATTTCATTAAGCGAATCAATATCAATAGCATACGACCCGTTAGGTACTGTGCCAATTTTAAGTGTAAGTTGGCTTTTCTCTAAAAATAAGGCAGGTTGAGCTGGTTGCGGTAGCTGTACTGAATTCGTTTTCGAAAGAGACAATACATTCTCACCATCAAGCGATAGGGTTTGCAACTCGTTCGTTGCGTCGGTATCGCCATCGGTAGCGGTAGATAAATCGACTTCCCCCCCGTTATTACTAAGTGTTAAGATTTTACTGTTTTTATCGTAAGTAATTTCTTGAGGCACGTTTGTGTTACCGTTATCAATCTTTAAAAGCGATGAAATATCCGAAATCTTAACACTTCCTCCACTATTCGACAAATAGATTGTTGAATCTTTTTCATTTAATGTAAGTATCTGATCTCCACCCCCGCCATTTCCCGAAGTTGCAGCGTACAAAGCATAAGGCACGGCAAGCATTTGAGAAGTTCCCATGTGGATAAAGCCGTTACCAAAATCTACTTCAACACGCAAAAAATGAGTGTCAGAACCCCAGCTTATTGCGGAAAAAGCAGACGAAGTGCCACCTTGTTTAACTCCTTTACCAATAATAAGAGTGAACAATCCATATTCATTGGTTTCTACATTATGAACCTCTTGCCACGAAAGTTCGCCATTAACACTTCCTTGCAAAATGCTAAATCGAACGTCGAGTACTCTGTTTTTAAGCTCCGAACCCTGATCATCGCGTGCAACTGCTTGGTAACTAATCCCGATTGGTTCCTGCTGAGCCGATGCAACCATCAGGTTCACCATTAGAATCAAAACAAAAATCAGCTTTTTCATTATAGGTTTTTTATAGGTTTTATAAGGCTATAGTTTTTCAATTTTAAAAGGTTTACGAATTTTCCCATTTTCCGATTGAACTTTTAGAAAATACATCCCTTTCGCAAAGACTTTAAAATCAATCTCTTTTATTTCTACTGATTGAACATTTTCGTATTTGTAGAAGCCAATACTTCTACCGCTAATATCGTAAAGGGTTGCAATGTAGGTGTTAATTTCGCTAGAATAGAATGTTAAACACAACTTATGGTTGCTTTTGGAGGTAACAGGGTTAGGCCAAGCATCTATAAGGTTTGGACCCGAATAAGTAATTTTCGGATGCGTTTGGTGAAAGCCTTCAGTGAGCACATTGCTTCGCGATTTCAATGTTTTAATAGCCGTTTCGCCAAAAGTATATGCCAAATATGATTCCGATTTGGTGTTAGAATAACCACCCGACGCAACAACATTTTGCGTAAGTTGCTGAGCAACAAGCGTTGTTGCAAAAATAATAATGATAAGAATTAGCGCGTATTTTTTAAACACAATTTAAACGTTTAACAAGCAATTAATTGCGCCAAATGTAAAAAAAAATTACAAACAAACATCAACTTAATTGCTTGAATTATTGATTTTTCGAATTTTTTTTGTATACTATGCAGTTCCCGAATATATAGATTTATACATATTTAGCAGTACGGCTACACAACATGTTCATAATTAACATATTACTTACATTAAAACGGAACTTCATATTTAAAACCCTGTATTTATCCTTGTAACAAATTGGTATAAAATTACTTACGCGTGGTTGTTAGTTTTTTGTAGGTGACCACATCTACTTTTTTGTCGGGTAAAAAAGTAGGTATTTTTACATCAATT
>JANYAP010000023.1 GCA_025361285.1 Bacteroidales bacterium
AATTACGCAAATTATCGATTTTAGGGATAAACACTAATTATCTCATTTTAGCCCGAATGACATTAATTTGAATAACCACGGTTGTAAACCGCGTTCGGCTAAGTTTGTACCTCAGTTCGCCTGAGGCTATAACAAGATGCGTTCGGCGGATGGCTATGCCCAGTTCCCAGTTCACCTGAGGCTATAAAAAAGGTGCGTTCGGCGGATGGCTGACCCCCCCAGTTCGCCTGAGGCTATAACAAAGGGTTCGTTCTGCTAAGGTTGTGTTTCTTTTCATTCAGATATTCACATGCCTCTCGCATTTCAAATGGCTTAATTTTTACTTTGGTATTTTTTCATTCGTTTGCTAATACGTTCAACAGCTTCCTGAATTGGCTCATCGGGTTTAATAATATTGTACGATCCCCAAAAATCATCGTCGTACGAACCTGTTAAATGATCCACAAACACTTGGTTAGACCTCATTCTTTCGCTATTTTTAAATCGGGTAACATTAACGGTATCCTTGTCGGTTATAGCCATATCAACAGTTGATGTATATGTTCTGCTGAATAATTGACGTTTTTTATCGACTTTAAATTTCACCTCGTAACGCACGTGGTTTAATGTCCACTTCCCGTTAACTTCTCTATAATCAACCGAATATATTCCGCTTTGGGTTTTAACGTTCATATTAGCTGGTTTTTTCTTTACCATATATTTATCGGCATGCATTATTCCTTTGGGGCTTAGCACAAACTCAGCCTTTTTAATTGCTAAGGTGTTAACGTCCAGAAATATGCGACCCTTATACAAAGGATCCTGTACGTTCGTTTTCTGATCAAATTCTAACATATATGTTTCGCGACCTTCTATATTCGTAATTAGAACTGGCTGGTATTCATAGTCTTCGAAGTAAAGCTCGGCAATAAACGAAATAGGATTTTTAGCAATATCCATGTTCAGCGCAACGTCGGTTCCTCCTTGAAGTTTGAATAATAGTGTGTCCATTCTTTTTACATCTTGACTTTTGCGACCTTTAAATACTTTTATTCTATCCATTTCAATTTCACTACTATAGCGAGCTTTGTAAATATTTAATACTGCTTCTGCGATGCCCACATATTGTTTATTTTGCATTATCGATTCGCGGTAAAAAGCCGTACATAAATATGGAGAAGAACCATAGTTTTCTGGTACGTTTTTTATAGCGGCTTTAATAAGATCGGTAGGGTTGTTGGTGCGAACAATTACTTCCGAAATAGTAACTATTTGCGGCGACAATTCAATTACAATGTTTTCTGTATTTAAATCTGATAAATTATTCGAAACAGATTTATAACCCATAAAAGAAAATATAACTTGCCTGTCCTGTAATGCGTTAGGTATTTTTAGAATAAATTCGCCATCGCTATTTGTAATAGTACCTACGCTAGTGTTTGCAACATAAACATTTCCAAAAACAATAGGGTTTTTAGATGTTTGGTCGATAAGCTTACCTTTAATGGTAGTTACGGCTTCGTTATTGTCCTGCGAATATGCCGAAAAAGTTACTAAAACACTAAAAAATAGCGCAATAACAATTCTTGCGTTGAGGTTTGCTATAATTGACTTGGTTTTCATAGCTATACGTTTTATAATATGTTAATAAACAGAACTTTGGGTAGGCATTAACGGTATATGTTTGTTGCTTTACCGATAATATGACTATTAACCTACCTTTTACCCTACAACAATTTTCCAGCACAAAAATTTCATTTCAATAGCTTGAAATAGTGATACTTTACAAAGATAGCAATAATATATGAAATATTTTTTCGAGTATGCTTCGTAAAAATCAAAAAATGAATACCTTTGCAGCGGTTTTTGAAATGCGGATGTGGCGTAATTGGTAGCCGCGCAAGACTTAGGATCTTGTGTCGTAAGGCGTGGGGGTTCGAGTCCCTTCATCCGCACAATATTTACCGTAACGCCTCAACTAACGATTTTTATCATATCGTTAGTTAAGGCTTTTTTTATAAAATTTTGATTAACTTTATTTTTTAAAATCTGAGTGATGAACATTTCGAAAGAGTTGAAAGACGAATTGAATGCGGTAGTAAAAATTGTAATTAGCAAGGACGACTACGAACCTAAAGTAAAAAAAGTACTAAGCGACTATCAAAAAAAGGCCCGTATCGATGGATTTCGCCCTGGCAAAGTGCCTGCCGGATATATCAACAAACTCTATGGCAAAAGCGCCATGGTTGAGGAGATAAATAAACTTCTGTCGGACAACCTTATGAAATATATTCAGGACGAAAAACTTAATATATTAGGCGACCCACTTCCTAGCGAAACCGAACAAAAACCAATAGATTGGGATGGTGATGGCGTTTTTGAATTTGCTTTCGACCTAGGTTTAGCTCCTAAATTCGAAATTAAATTATCGGAAAAAGATAAATTTACTGCATACTCAATTGTACCCGACAGTAAAGCTGTTGATATTTATATCGACAATTATGCTCGACGCTACGGAGCATTCGTTACTAGCGACGCTATTGTTGATGGTAAAGAAATGATTAAAGGCTCGTTAGTTGAAATGACCGCCGATGGAGCAGTTAAGGATAATGGTATAACTTCCTCAGAATCGTCGCTATATTTGGAATTTCAGAAAGATGAAGAAATAAAAAAACAATTTATTTCGCTTACAACCAACGATGTTATTACATTTAATTTACGCAAGGCATACCCCAACGATACCGAATTAGCTGGTATTCTTCATCTTAAAAAGGAAGAAGTTAAGGACATTGATTCCGATTTTCAATTAACAATTAGTACTATTTCGAAGTTCGAAAAAGCCGAACTTAACCAAGAACTTTTCGATAAAGTTTATGGTGCAGAGGCAGTTACTTCATTAGATGAATTCAAAGCCAAAGTTGCCGAAGAAGTAAAAATTAACCTTAATCGCGAAAGCGACTATAAATTTCGTATCGATGCCAAAGATGCCATCCTGAAAAGGACTAACTTCGGTATGCCAATTGAATTTCTTAAAAGATGGACTTTTACTAGCAACGACGGTAAATTTACAAAAGAACAAATTGATTCGGATTTTCCGAAGTTTGAACAAACGCTTAAATGGCAATTAATTCAAAATAAGATAATTACCGATAACGATTTAAAAATATCTAGCGAAGAATTGCTCGATTTTGCAAAGGCTCAAACCAAAATGCAGTTCGAACAATATGGCTTACAAAACGTTCCCGAAGAAACTTTAGTGAATTACGCGCAGGAAATGCTTAAACGCGAGGAGGATAGGCGTATGTTATTCGAGCGCAAATACGAAGACAAAGTTTTGGAATTTGTTCGCGACGTCGCCAAAGTGGAAACAAAAAATGTTTCGGGGGACGAGTTTGATAAACTGATAGAAGAAAGCAATAGGTAATTGGGCTGTAGACTATAAGCTTTAATATAGCTATTTGAATGAAATATCTCTAATTAAACATCGTATAGAATTATGAACCATTCCGACGAATTTAAAAAATACGCCACAAAGCATTTAGGCATAAGTGGCGCAAACCTTTTTCGATATCAAACGGCTACAAACAGTTACCTGTCGCCTACAATTATTGAGGAACGCCAGCTAAACATAGCCACGATGGATGTTTTTTCGAGGTTGATGATGGATCGTATAATTTTTCTAGGTTTAGGTATCGACGACGATGTGGCAAACATCATTCAAGCCCAATTGTTGTTTCTCGATTCGGTTGATCCTCATAAAGATATACAGATTTATTTAAATTCTCCAGGAGGTTCGGTTCATGCAGGTTTAGGTATTTACGACACCATGCAGTGGATAAGTTCCGATGTAGCAACTATTTGCACTGGTATGGCTGCATCGATGGGCGCTGTTTTAATGTGCGCCGGCACAAAAGGCAAACGCACTGCGTTGAAACATTCGCGTGTAATGATTCATCAGCCAAGTGGTGGTGCGCAAGGTACGTCAACCGATATGGAAATTACCTTAAAGGAAATATTGAAACTCAAGAAGGAACTTTACATGATTATTGCTGAGCATACTGGAAATTCGTTCGAAAAAGTTGAGAAAGATTCGGATCGCGATTACTGGATGACTGCAGAAGAGGCTAAGGCTTATGGCATTATTGATGAGGTTCTTTTCAGAAATAAAACAAAAAAATAATGGCAGTTGACAAATGCTCGTTTTGCGGTAGAACCAAACATCAGGTTACGATGCTCATTGCCGGTATAACGGGGCATATTTGCGAAACTTGTACCGAACAGGCGCATAATATTATTACGGAGGACACAAAAAAGTCGAACAAGTTCGATATAAGTAATATTAAGCTTATTAAGCCTGTCGAAATTAAAAAATTTCTTGATCAATATGTTATTGGTCAGGACACTGGCAAAAAATTTCTTGCTGTAGCTGTTTATAATCATTATAAGCGTCTTTTGCAAACCACTCATATTGAAGATGATGTAGAGATTGAAAAATCGAACATTATAATGGTTGGCGCTACTGGTACAGGTAAAACGCTTTTAGCACGCACCATTGCTCGTTTGCTGCATGTCCCTTTTACTATTGTTGATGCAACTGTTTTAACCGAAGCTGGTTATGTTGGCGAAGACGTTGAAACTATTCTTACTCGCCTGCTTCAAGTGGCTGATTATAATGTTGATGCTGCCGAAAAGGGCATTGTATTTATCGACGAAATTGATAAAATTGCTCGCAAAGGCGACAACCCATCTATTACCAGGGATGTGTCGGGCGAAGGCGTGCAACAAGGCTTACTTAAATTACTCGAAGGATCGGTGGTTAACGTGCCACCACAGGGCGGACGCAAGCACCCCGACCAGAAAATGATTCAAGTTGATACCAAAAATATACTATTTGTATGCGGTGGAGCTTTCGATGGAATTGAAAAGAAAATTGGTCAACGGCTTAATACTAAAGTAATTGGTTATTCGGCTTCGGCAAAATCGCAAACTTTCGACCGAAATAATTTACTACAATACATTGCACCACAGGATTTAAAGTCGTTCGGTTTAATACCCGAAATAATTGGTAGGTTACCAGTATTAACATATCTTAATCCGTTGGACAGAAAGGCATTACGTTCTATATTAACCGAACCTAAAAACGCGATTATTAAGCAATACGTAAAATTGTTCGAAATGGACGATGTTACGTTGGAGTTTGAGGAGGACGTATTGGAATATATTGTAGATAAGGCAGTTGAATTTAAATTAGGCGCTCGTGGCTTACGCTCTATTTGCGAAACTATTATGATGGACGTAATGTTCGATATGCCTAACGAAACTCATTTGAAAATAAGTCTCGATTATGCAAAAACAAAGCTCGAAACCGATTCGGCTGAGCGATTGAAGGCGGCGTAATTATATATGTTATTGCTAATCAGTCTTAAAAGCTAGCTGTAATTGTTTTTAGTTGAGATAAAATGACCTCTTAATACTATAAATGACAAGCCCAAAACATTTAGAGTAGTTGTACCCAATAAGGCAACTAATACGTTGTCGGACAAATTTAAGAGAAGTATTTTATTGAAAACAACTACGAATAATACACATAATAACCAAACCGATACAGTAAAGGCTGTCCATTTTGCCAACCATTTTCTGTCGTTGGTGTCAGAATCGTATCTCTAGGCATATAGTTGCTGTATCTGTTCTTCAACATTTACATCATCAATATCAAAATCGTCTGGCTGATTTCCTTTTTTAGAATTTATTATATCGTTTAACTTCATACGGTTACTTGCTTAAAGTACGTCTGTATTAAGCTATTTGGAATTGGCGTACTCCATTTAAATCCTTCTTGTTGAGTTGCTTTGTGCCAAGGTCCATTTTTTTCATGAGACCATTCCGACAATTTTGAAGCTGAGTATTTGTAGTACTTTTCAACCACTGTAATAATTAATTCAGTTAAGATTTTGTCTTCTCGTATTTTGTCAAAATTTGACGAATCTAAAGGCAACACGTTCGTATAATCGACCTTTTTTTGTGATCGAGCGAAAACAGGACCAAATGGCCAAGCTTGCGGGTTTTCAGTAAAAATTTGATGATTATTGTAATTTGCTAAATAATAGCCATATATAATATATAGCATTTTTTGTGTTTTAGTAACATTTAATTCAATATTTCTATCCTTTGCAATAGATAGCATATACTCTGCAACTAAAACACTATCGTAGGTTTCCATAATGTTCATATTTAGTTTAATATGCAAATATACAGGGTTTATATTTATGTAGCAACAAATAAATTGCTGCGCAAAAGTAAAGGCTTTAAAGCTTTATTTTACTGGTGCTAGCAGGCAACTTGTTTAGTTAGAATTTTTGTAAAGTGCATATCTCGAGGGTTATATATTATGTGAGTTGCGCAGCAGCTAAGTAGCTATTTTTCGTTAATTTTAATTTTGTTTTTTCAAACTATTAAACATTATATTTTTTCGTCTTCGCTATTGCTTTTGTTAAAAATTATATCTTTTTTTGTCAAAGTAAAAATCAATATCTAAAATGAACAACATTAGTCTGAATAACAATTGGTGGTGGCAAAGCAACTTTTTCCCTAAACAGGATTAGTAGGATGCCTCATTGTAATTAATTCAGAATGTAGAATATACAAAGGCTCGCCGAAAATCGGTGAGCCTTTTTGCATTTAATCTAAACACTAAAACACAAGCAATTATGCAATTTTCAATAAAATCGATAACCAAAAAAGTATTAGCCGATACGCTTACTCCTGTAAGTATTTACCTTAAAATGCGCGATATTTACCCTGGGGCATTTCTGTTGGAAAGCTCCGATTATCATATTAAGGAAAACAGCTTTTCGTTTGTTTGTTTACAGCCAGTAGCCTCATTTATTGTTGATAACGGTAATGCCGTATCTTCTTATCATACAGGTGAAAAGCAGACTTATAAATTAAATTCGCCAGCTGATTTTAGCTCTGCATTTAATGGTTTTATGAGCAGCTTCAAAACCGAAAAGAACGAGGCGGGGCTTCCGGTAAACGGATTGTTTGGCTATTCAGCTTTCGACGCTGTTAAGTACTTCGAAACCATAAAGTTGCACGCGCCTTCGATGGCTAGTTATAAAATTCCTGATGTTTGCTATCAGTTTTTTAAGTATGTAATTGCTATCGACCACTTTAAGAATATGATGTATATTGTTGAAAATTTGTTCGATGGCGAGGAAAGCCAGATTGATCGCGTTGAACGACTGCTATATACCATGAATTTGTCCACCGGACGTTTTTCGACCGATAACACCGAAACTTCGAATATTACCGACGACGAATATGAGCAAATGGTTACCAAGGGTAAACAAAGTTGTTTCCGTGGCGATGTTTTTCAAATTGTACTCTCGCGACAGTTTTCGCGAAGCTATACAGGCGACGATTTCAATGTTTATCGTGCATTACGGTCGATAAATCCTTCGCCTTACCTGTTTTATTTCGATTTTGGAAGCTATCGCATTTTTGGGTCGTCGCCCGAAGCGCAAATAAAAATTAAAGGCGGCAAAGCGTATATAAACCCAATAGCTGGCACTTTTAAGCGAACTGGTAACGACGAAAGGGACAAAGAGTTAGCTCGCGAACTGGCAGCCGATCCCAAAGAAAATTCCGAACACGTAATGCTTGTTGATTTGGCTCGAAACGACCTAAGCCGCAAAGGTACTGATATTAAAGTGGAGAGTTACAAGGAGATACAATTTTATTCTCATGTATTACATATGGTATCAACGGTTTCGGCCCAATTAAATGACGCAAACGACACTGTAGATATGATGATGGCTACCTTCCCTGCCGGAACACTTTCGGGTGCGCCAAAGTTTAAAGCAATGGAACTAATCGACACTTTCGAGAACCAAGCGCGCGGTTATTACGGTGGCGCATTGGGTTATATCGATTTCGATGGAACTCTAAATCATGCGATTATGATACGTACCTTTTTAAGTAAAGATAATACTTTGTTCTATCAGGCTGGTGCTGGCATAGTTGCAGCCTCGGTTGAGGAAAGTGAACTAGAGGAAGTAAATAACAAGTTAGGGGCTTTGAAAAAAGCTATTGAAATGGCTATAGAACTGTAAAATAGACAAATAGTCGTAAGTAGTAAGACAAAAGAAGAAAAAATGGAAAAGAAAATAGTAGTAATAGATAATTACGATTCGTTTACATACAATTTGGTTCATTATATCGAGAAAATTACCGGAACAAGGGTTGATGTATTTCGAAACGACCAAATTACTGTGGATGAAGTTGGTAAATACGATAAAATATTGTTGTCGCCTGGTCCTGGGGTGCCTTCCGAGGCTGGAATAATTCTCGATTTAATAAAAAAATTAGGCTCAACGCGTAGTATTTTAGGCGTATGCCTTGGTCATCAGGCTATCGGCGAGGCTTATGGCTGCACCCTTACAAATCTCGACAAAGTTTATCATGGCATTGCCACCGAAATTGAAGTGCTTACGCCTAACGACCCGTTGTACAAGAACATACCGTCGAAGTTTAATGTTGGGCGCTATCATTCGTGGGTTGTGGCTCGCGAAAATTTACCCGATTGCTTCACAATTACAAGCGTTGATGCCAATGGGTTGATTATGGGCATTAGTCATAACGTGTTCGATGTTAAGGGTGTACAATATCATCCCGAATCGGTTCTTACCGAACATGGATTGACGATTGTTAGAAATTGGCTCGAGAAATAGTATTGAGTACTAAGTACTTAGTAACTAGTGCTGAGAAAATTTAATTGCGTTGGAAAAATACAATATTTTTAAACATGAAAGAAACTTTACAATACCTTTTCGAAGGCAATAAGTTAACACAACAGCAAGCAATAGAGATATTTACCGACATTGCTTCGGGCAAATTTTCCGATGCCGAAATTGCTGCATTTCTTACTGTTTTTCAGATGCGAAAAATTACCGCCGAGGAGTTTTTGGGCTTTCGCGAAGCAATGCTTGAGTTAGCCGTTCCGGTAGATTTAAATGGGTATTCAACCATCGATGTTTGTGGAACGGGTGGCGATGGCAAAAATACGTTCAATATTTCAACCCTTTCGACATTTGTAATTGCAGGTGCTGGTGCAAAGGTGGCTAAGCACGGTAACTACGGCCTTTCGTCGGCTTGCGGATCGTCGAATATATTCGAACACTTTGGATATCAGTTTAGTACCGATTCGGCAAAACTTCGAAGGGAATTAGACGAATGTGGCGTGTGTTATTTTCACGCACCACTGTTTCACCCAGCTATGAAGCACGTAGCGCCTGTGCGTAAGGCACTTAAGGTGAAAACATTTTTTAATATGCTTGGACCAATGGCAAACCCAGCTCGACCGCAAAGTCAGTTTGTAGGCGTATTTAATGGCGAAGTGCAAAAACTTTTCGCCGAAGTATGCCAATTGGCTGGAATTCGTCACGGAATTGTTCACAGCCTCGATGGATACGACGAGATATCGCTAACTGGCAATTTTAAAATTATTTCGAATGGGAATGAAACTACTTATTCGCCTGAAATACTTAAACTTACCAAGGTTGTTGAAAATGAATTACATGGCGGCGACACCGTTGTTGAAGCTGCTAAAATTTTTACGTCAATTCTCGAAGGAACTGGTAAAAGGGCTCAAACCGACGTAGTAATTGCAAACTCAGCTTTTGCGCTATCGTGCTATTACTCTGATAAATCACTCATCGATTGCTTTGCCATGGCTAAAGAGTCGCTCGAAAGCAAAAATGCCTACCGTGTATTTAAAAAATTGTTTAATAGATAATTAGACTACAAAAATGACTATTCTTGATAAAATTATTGCCGAAAAGTATTTAGAAGTCGAACGTCAAAAATCGTTGGTGGCGGTGTCGGTTTTGGAAAAGAAACCAGACTTTTCGCGAATATGCCTATCGTTAAAGGAGTCGCTGCTTCGTCCAGCGTCGTCGGGCATAATTGCCGAGTTTAAGCGCATGTCGCCGTCGAAAGGAATTATAAACAACCAAACACGTATCGAGGACGTTACCGTTGGTTATGCGTCGGCAGGTGCAGCTGGACTGTCGGTTCTTACCGATCGTACTTTTTTTGGTGGTTCGCTGGTCGATTTAATTGCAGCCCGTAAACTAAACGCTATACCGCTTCTCCGTAAGGATTTTATGGTGGACGAATATCAAATTATCGAAGCCAAAGCAATGGGTGCCGACGTAATTCTACTAATTGCCGCAGCACTTTCGAAGGCACAAATTAAGAATCTTGCCAGTTGTGCTAAATCTATTGGTCTCGAAATTCTTTTTGAAATTCACGCCCAAGAGGAAATAGAAATGATTGTAGATGAGGTAGATATGGTTGGTGTAAACAATCGAAATTTAAAAGATTTTAAGGTCGACATCGAACAATCGTTATTGTTAGCCAAACAGTTACCCGATAAGTTTGTAAAAGTTTCGGAAAGTGGCATTGACAATATTGAAACAATTAAACTGCTTAAAACCAATGGGTTTAAAGGTTTTTTGATTGGCGAAAACTTTATGAAACATAACGATCCGGGGAAGGAATGTGCGGAGTTTATTAGGGGTTTGAAATAATTTTAACTATTCGGCATTTTGTGTGGAAATTAATTTTTTACAAATTCAACGATTTAAAAATATTTCATATAAAAAAATCATTAAATAATGTAATAAGGTCTTCATTAGGCTTTTACATATTTACACTCAGGTTTAAAAACTGAAAGCGATATGGAAAATAAAAATAAATTAATTCGTAACAGCACTGCAGAGTTTCTGATTTTCACTTCGCAGTCTGGCGAACAAAGTATCGAAGCGAGATACGAAGAAGAAACCGTGTGGCTTTCCCAAAAACTAATGGCTACATTGTTTGATGTTGAGGTTAACACAATTAATTATCATTTAAAAGAATTATTTAAAAGTGGTGAAATTGAAGAAAAACGAACTATTCGAAATTTTCGAATAGTTCAAACTGAAGGAAATCGGGAGGTTTCACGAGATGTTGATTTTTATAATCTCGATGCTATTATTTCTGTTGGTTACAGAGTCAACTCAATCAGAGCTACACAGTTCAGGCAATGGGCTACCGAGGTGCTTAGTGCTTTTGCTATAAAAGGTTTTGTCTTGGATAAGAATCGACTGGAAAACGGCTCGTATTTAGGTAAAAATTATTTCGAAGAACTACTTGCCGAAATT
>JANYAP010000035.1 GCA_025361285.1 Bacteroidales bacterium
TGGATATTTCGGAGTATACTGACCCCCCAATTAGTCGAAGAATTTTCATTAAAAATTAGCCAAAAAGGCTAAAAAAGCACTAAAATTCGTTAAAATTTCGGAGCATGCTGACCCCCCAATTAGGGGGTGGCGGTGGCAATGTCGGAGCATGCTGACCCCCTTGAGGATTATGCAACATTCTGTTTAGCAATGTTTTAGTTGCTGGAGTGTTATTTCGGAGCATGCTGACCCCTTCCTCACTTATAAATTTGTTGTTTTGCCAATAATTTAAACGAACGATTATGGCAGGAAAAACAGCAAGAATGAGCTTGATAAAACAATTATTACAACTTCACAAACAGGGCGTAGCTATTAAACAAATGGCACGCGTACTGAACATTAGCAAGAACACGGTTAAAGACTATTTAGCCAAGTATAAATCTGTAAATTTCGATCTGGAGCGATTATTAGCGTTGGACGATATGGCCTTAGAGGCTATGTTTCATTCTGGTAATCCATCATTTAAACCCGATTTGCGTTACCAGGAGTTAAACAATCAAATGGATTATTTGGTTAATGAACTTTCGCGCACAGGGGTAACACGCATGCTTCTTTGGGAGGAATATAAGCTTAAACACCCTAATGGTTATAGGTTTACACAGTTTTGCTATCATCTGGGGCAACAGCTATTGGTAGCCAATCCAAGCATGGTTTTAACGCATTTGGCAGGCGAAAAGCTCTTTATCGATTTTGCAGGCAACAAGTTAGGCTATTGCGACGTGAGCACTGGCGAAATTATTTCGTGCGAAGTGTTTGTAGCCACACTACCAGCATCGGATTATTGCTATGCTATAGCGGTAGCTAGCCAACGCATCGACGATTTTTTGTATGCCCTCGAGCAATGTCTTATAGCCATTGGAGGAGTGCCCAAAATGATTGTTAGCGACAACCTTAAATCGGCCGTAATAAAAGCAAATCGTTACGAACCCGAAATAAACCGTGCCCTCGAGGACTTTGCTAACCACTACGGCTGCGCCATTGTTCCAACCCGAGCCATGCGTCCGAAGGACAAGGCGTTGGTTGAAAATCAGGTTAAAAACGTTTACCGACGGGTTTATGCACCACTTCGTAATACCCAATTTTTAGATTTGAAATCGCTCAATGCAGCAATATCGCAAATGGTTCATAAACACAACCAAACCCGCATGCAGCTTAAGCCCTTTTGCCGAGAAGAGTATTTTTTATCTCAAGAAAAACATTTATTAAGTCCGTTGGCAACCGAACGCTTCGAAATAAAACATTACGCACAGTATAAAGTGGCTAAAAACAATCACATACAGCTTACGCAGGACAAACACTATTACAGCGTTCCCTACACATTTATAGGCAAGGATGTAAATGTAATTTACACTCAAAAAATGGTTCGCATATATTGCAACTCAAACGCCATAGCAGTGCACCAACGTATTAAAACACAGGGTGGTTATTCAACCAACCGAGATCATTTATGTTCCACCCACAAGCATTATTTAGATCGCAGCCCCGATTATTATATTACCCAAGCGGCCAAAGTGTCGGTGGTATTTTTTAACTATATTCGGATGTTTTTCGATCAAAAACGACCGCCCGAGCAACTTTACCGCCAATGCGATGGATTGCTTAGTTTGGCCCGAAAAACCGATCGCAATCTATTCGATAAAGCCTGTACAAAAGCAATGATTACCGAAGTTTACTCGTATATGTTTGTAAAAAACGTTATCGAAAACAGAGCGATAGAAACAGCCTCGGAACAATTAGAAATACCACTTCCTAACCATCAAAACATACGAGGAAAAGAGCAATACAAATAATTTATAAAGATCAATTATTTAGATACTTAGACTTAAAGATAATTAGCAACAAAATACAAGAATAATAAAATAGAGAATTCTCGTTAAATCTCATTTTATTTAAGTCTAATGTTCTTAAAACTAGGTGTTTAAATAGTTTAAAAGTTAGTAATCATCAATTTAAAACAATTAATAACAATTTAAAAGAAGGTAAAAATGAATCAAATTGAAAGTAGTTTAAACCAGTTGCGGTTGCACGGCATGAGTCGAAATTGGAAAACATTGTTAGAAACACGTCGCGCCCACGAGCTATCGCTTAACGACGGGCTTGAGCTATTGTTACAATCGGAAGTTGATGATAGAAAAAACCGTCGCTTTGATCGTTTGCAAAAGAACGCGCAATTTCGCTACAAAGCCTCGGGCGAAGAGTTGTTATACGACCCACAGCGTGGCATGGACAAAGCACTAATAAGTCAGTTACTTATGGGTAGCTATATCGAAAAAGGCGAATCGGTATTAATAACTGGAGCTACCGGTTGCGGAAAAAGTTTTTTAGCATCGGCACTCGGTCATCAAGCTTGTGTACAAGGGTTTAGTGTAGTATATTATAGCGTTCAAAAACTATTGCAAAAAATAAGAGTTGCACGTGCCGATGGTTCGATAACCACATTGTTGGACAAGATAGCAAAAACAAATTTATTGGTACTCGACGATTTTGGGTTAGCCAGGTTAGAGCATCAGCAGCAACTCGATTTTATGGAAATATTTGAAGACCGACACGCTAAAAATGCAACCCTAATAGTAAGTCAGTTACCAGTATCGGCGTGGTATGAGGTTATTGGAGAACAAACAATAGCCGATGCAATTTTAGACCGACTAGTACATTCTTCATACCGCATTGAATTAAAAGGTAAAAGTTTAAGAAAAAAATAATAACATTGTCGAAATAATCGTTTTTTAACAAAACAACAAATTTAGGGGGTCAGTATCACCGAAATGGGGGTCAGTATTACCGAAATATCCAGCCGTATGGGATTGCAGAGTTACGAACCTGCAAACCGATACAAAAATTGATGCAGTTGAGGAATATCGCAAACCACTGAACCGACCAAAGGGAGCTCTGCGAAGCAAAACCAATATTGGTTATAGCGTGTGTTGTAAGCTGGCGGTATTTATTCTCTTTCTCTATTTGTCAACTATTGTAACTTTTGGGCTAATAGACAAAAAGAATGGTCAATATTACTTTAAAGCTATGTAGAAGTAGCTTTACATCAAATTCAAAAATATGAGTAAAAAAGTGCTTTTATTGTGGTTTAAAAATCAAAGGGAAGGGCGATGAAAAGAAAGATATAATTTATTGATGAGTTTTTGAAGGTGTAAAGGAATTCTTAGAATATCAATAGGTTAATAACAAACAAATCTTTTTTTCACATTCTTGTCATTCAATAAATTAAACAAATCATGTTCATTCCAGTTAAAAAATATGGTCTATTTTGAAAAATATGGTCTTGAAAACCATTCTTTTTGTCCATTACACCTCAATATTAATAATCTCAGTACACTTATGCTTAATTACAATAAAATGAGGTTATTAGCGCCTATTTATATATATGACAAATTTCCTATAGAAGCTTATTGTGCCCTAATAGATTTTCCATGTATCCATAACTCATTTACCACCAACACATCAGTAATTTGAGCATAACTATCCTCTAAGTGCTTCAGCACCTGCTACTATTTCCAATATTTCGTTTGTTATTGAAGCTTGCCGTGCCTTATTGTATTGAAGTTTAAGGGCTTTTATTAGGTCGGTGGCATTA
Source organism: Bacteroidales bacterium (assembly GCA_025361285.1). Lineage (GTDB taxonomy): Bacteria > Bacteroidota > Bacteroidia > Bacteroidales > JAAUTT01 > JAAUTT01. Next base: position 3,629 of record JANYAP010000035.1, read on the forward strand.
TCGGTGGCTTTATGCATAGAGGTCATTCGTGCACCGTGCTCCGAGGCAACCGAATCGAGAATTGATTTATAAAGTTGAACTTTTAATGATTTGGGAATTAGCTCTTTTACTATAGCTTCTTTCGATGGCTCGAAAATAAAATCGTGATGAACGGCTTTAACTTTAACTTCTCCTCTGTTAGCAACTATCTGTTTAATAGGTAAAAATTGCTCAACTGTTGTTATTTGTACGCCAGCATTTTTAAATTGATTGTAAACTACTTCTATTCTATCGTAAGTGCCGTCGATAAATGAGTTAATGACATTTTGAGCTTCGGGTGCAGTTTTTTCGAATGTTGATCCATCGAGCAAATAGTTGAAATTGCCTTTTACTACTGGAAAACCCTTTTTAGTGAAAAATTCGTTGGCTTTTCTTCCAATTGGCAAAAAATGCAACTTTTTAGCTGATAATTGACTACCGTATTTTTCGTTAACAAGTTGCAACGAAAGCTTTATTACATTTGAGTTAAATGCGCCACATAACCCTCTGTTAGAGGTTATTACAATTATTAATATTTTGTTTGGTTCTTTCTGCTTTGCGTAAGGGTTATCGCTACTGCTTTTTTCGCCTTCGCTTAAAGTGGCTAAAATTTCCTGCAATTTTACAGCATAAGGCCTCATTACCACAATGGTATCTTGTGCTTTTTTAAGCTTAGCTGCCGAAACCATTTTCATTGCACTGGTAATTTGCCGAGTAGAGCTAACCGATGTAATGCGTGTTCGAATCTCTTTTAAATTTGCCATTCGAAGAAAATAATTTGTTACTTTTTTAGAAGTAATTAGTACTGAGTAAATAGTACTAATTACTCGGTACTAATTACTTGGTACTCAATTCTAAATACTATTTCTTATATTTTGCGCCCACTTCCTTGGCTACTTGTTCTAAAACTTTAGTAATCTGATCGTTCAAGGTGCCTTCTTTTAATTGATTTAAAACATCTTTGTGCTTCAAATCGAGATATTCAAGAAACTCGAACTCAAACTCTTTAACCTTGTTTAATGGCACTTCTTTAAGCAAACCCCTTGTTCCACAGAAAAGTATTGCAACCTGTTTTTCTACTGGGCAAGGCGAATATTGACCTTGTTTAAGTATCTCAACGTTTTTCGAACCTTTATCGAGTATCGAAAGGGTTGCAGCATCTAAATCGGAACCGAATTTAGAAAAAGCCTCCAATTCGCGGTACTGAGCCTGATCGAGCTTAAGAGTACCTGCAATGCGTTTCATCGATTTAATTTGAGCGTTACCACCCACACGCGATACAGAAATACCTACGTTAATAGCTGGACGAACACCCGCATTGAAAAGGTTACTTTCGAGAAATATCTGACCATCGGTAATAGAAATTACGTTGGTAGGAATATATGCCGACACGTCGCCAGCTTGTGTTTCGATAATAGGTAACGCCGTAAGCGAACCACCACCTTTAACAAGAGGTTTAAGAACATCGGGCAAATCGTTCATTTGCCTAGCAATTTCGTCGGAATTAATAATTTTAGCTGCCCGTTCGAGTAACCTCGAGTGAAGATAGAAAACATCGCCCGGATAAGCCTCGCGGCCTGGTGGACGACGCAACAACAACGATACTTCGCGGTACGAAACGGCTTGCTTCGATAAATCGTCGTAAACTACTAATGCCGAACGACCTGTATCGCGGTAAAATTCGCCAATAGCTGCTCCGGCAAAAGGTGCGTAAAACTGCAATGCCGCAGGGTCGGAAGCCGTTGCAGCAACAATTACCGTGTAAGGCATTGCACCATGGCGTTCCAAAGTATTTGCAATATTTGCTATTGTAGAACCTTTCTGACCTATAGCTACATAGATACAAAATACAGGGCTCCCTTTCTCGAAAAAATCTTTTTGATTGATAATGGTATCGATAGCAATGGCAGTTTTTCCCGTTTGACGGTCGCCAATAATAAGCTCGCGTTGACCACGACCAATAGGTATCATAGCATCGATGGCCTTTAAACCAGTTTGCAAAGGTTCTTTTACTGGTTGGCGGAAAATTACGCCTGGAGCTTTACGTTCCAAAGGCATTTCGTAGGTAACGCCCAAAATAGGACCTTTACCGTCGATTGGTTCGCCAAGAGTATTAATTACCCTGCCCAACAGGCCTTCGCCAACGTGTATTGAGGCTATTCGCTGGGTACGTTTTACGGTATCGCCTTCCTTTATTAATTCCGACGATCCTAAAAGCACTGCACCCACGTTATCTTCCTCTAGGTTAAGCACTATGCCCTTCATTCCGTTGTCGAACTCAATCATTTCGTTCGATTGAACATTCGACAATCCGTAAATACGAGCAATACCGTCGCCTACTTGCAATACGGTACCAACTTCTTCCAGTTCAACTTCCGATTTAAATCCTTCTATCTGCTTTTTAAGTATCGATGATACTTCTGCAGGTTTAATATCCGACATATCTTATTTATTAGTAGATATTTAAATACAAAAACTATATACTTTCATTCAGCAAAGCCGTTTTCATTCGCTTTAAGCCAGTAGCCACACTAGCATCGTACTGTTGGTCGCCAATTTTTATAACAAATCCGCCAAGTAGCGACGTGTCCTCACGCGAAACTAAATCGATTTCGGCTTTATACACTGCCGACAACTGTTTATGGAGCTTTTCGCGAATATCTTCGCTTAAAGCAATTGCCGTTGTAATGGTTGCCGATTTTATTCCCTTATGTTTACTATAAACGTCCAAAAATTGGCGCGATATATCTTCGAGATGCTTTTCGCGTTTATTTTGAACCAGCAAACCAAGAAAATTGAGGCTAATTTCGTTAACCGAACTTTTAAAAATTTCCTGCATAAGGTTAAACTTTTGCGACGGCTTAACTACCGGACTTTTTAAGTATAACCTAAACTGCTCATAATCTTTAAGTGATTGATATACAAGCACAACGTCATTTCGAACATCTTCGAGAATATTCTTTTCGAGTGCAAGCTGAAACAAGGCTCGTGCGTACCTAACCGAAATCTTACTTTGATTCATGCTTAGTTCAACTTAATTTCGTTCATAAGCTTATCGATATATTCGCCCTGATTGGCATTGGCTGCAAGCTTATCTTTAATAAGTTTTTCGGCAATTTGTATCGATAAAATTGCAACCTGATCTTTTATTTCTTTTATGGCAGCCTTCTTTTCGTTTTGAATAGAACTACGAGCCGCATCGACAAGTTTTTTACCCTCTGCTTGGGCAACACCTTTGGCTTCGTCGATAATTTGATCTTTCATTAATCGCGCTTCCTTCAATATCTTATCGCGTTCAACTCTGGCTTCGGCCATTAATTTAAGGTTATCGGCTTGAAGCTTTTCCATTTCGAGCTTAACCTTATCGGCCTGACGGAGTGCGTTTTCAATTGCCTTTTCGCGATTTGATAATGCGCTCATTACAGGTTTCCAAGCATATTTCTTCAAAATAAAAAATACAATCAGAAAACTTACAATCATCCAAAATACTAATCCCGGATCTGGAGTAATCAGTCCCATATTACACTGGTATTAAATTAATTGTCAACTCTTCAAAAAGCATGCGCAAAGGTAATATTCGCTTTGTAACCGCTTTGCTCGAAAAGAAATACTACATGAAAAGAATTAACAAACAAACCACGATAGAAAAAAACGCAACCCCTTCAACAAGAGCAGCAAGCAAAATCATGTTCGAACGGATGTCGCCTATGGCTTCCGGCTGACGGGCTATTGCTTCCAATGCACCACGACCAATACCGCCGATACCAATACCAGCACCTATTGCAGCCAAACCAGCTCCGATACCAGCGCCCATCTTTGCAAATGCAACGTTTGCAACTGCTTGTAAAATAATTGTTAATGTTAACATAGCTAATGAATTTTTATGATATTAAATTAATGATGTCCCTGTTCCTTTGCCATTCCAAAATATAGGGCTGATAACAAGGTGAATACATACGCTTGAATAAATGCTACTAATAATTCGATAAAATATATAAATACTACAAATGCAACTGAAACTGGAGTAAAACTATACCCTATAACGGGGTTCATAGCTCCAAAAATAAAAATTAACATAATGAAACTTAGTACGTTAATGTGTCCGGCGGTAATATTTGCGAAAAGCCGTATCATTAACACAAACGGACGAATAACTATGCTCGATGAAAACTCGATAAATGGCATTAATGGAACAGGAAGTTTTAGCCACCAAGGCACACCTGGCGTGTTAACAATATGAACCCAGAAATATTTGTTGGAACTGAACATGGTTATAAAGAAGGTAATTAATGCCAAAACCATAGTAACCGCAATGTTTCCGGTAACATTTGCCCCGCCTGGGAAAATTGGTATTAGCCCCATCATATTATTTATCCAAATAAAGAAAAATACGGTTAAAAGATAAGGCATAAACTTTTCGTACCTGTCCTTACCAAGCGATGGTATAGCTATATCGTCGCGAACAAAAATAATGAGCGGTTCCAACATCGACTGCATGCCTTTTGGAGCCTCGTTAGGGTGTTTTTTATACCGTCGAGCGGTGGATAGAAACATCCATAACATTAATGCTAGACTGATAAACAGCGATAATACATTTTTTGTTATTGAAATATCGAAAGGTTTGGCAATTGAGCCATCGGCGAGGGTTTCAACTATTTTCCCCTTATACTTTCCTTCTTCCGAAATTTCGAAACCATTATAGGAAGAATGACCATGGTGGAATTTAGAGGAACAGAATATATTAAAGCCCGAAATTTGACTGTAAACTATTACAAGTAAAGGAATTGACACCTCTTTATCTTTAAAAGAAACTATATGCCAATAATACGAATCGCCTATATGTTCGAAAATGATGTCGCCAGGCTTAATGGCTTCCTTTTTTTCGATACTATCGGTTTTTGCAATGGCTGTTTTGGGCTCGTTAGCCAATAAATGCGGGGTATTTAATAATACGCCTGCAACAATTACCACAAACCAAATACTTAATCTACTATAAATCAGTTTCATTTTCAAATATCTTGAATAATAATAAAGTTAACAAAAACTATTGATAAAATGACCCTGATTAGGAGGAATTTTTTTTGAGATGCTCTAAGATTGAGATAACCTCGAACGATGTAAATATAAAATACGAGAATAAAAATACCATAACAAACGAAACAGGCTGAATACCAACAATAATTAAATACCCAGCAATAACAATTAAATATAATAAAAGTTTAATACCCGTAAAAGCAATAAATTTATTCATAAACGCCAATGGGCGCGATGCTGCAGCCTTAATTAACAATAAATGAAATATTATGGTTACTGCACATACCAATAAAATAACTCCATAGAAATAGGTAAAATATTTTTCGGGGAACCATTTTTTAAAAGCTAACAAACTTAACATGTATATAAAGCAGGCAATAAAAAAGGCTTGAAAGCAAAACTTTGTGGTACTATTATTCATTCTCAATTGGGCTTGTTCTTAAGTATATCTTTAACTGATAAATAGATAGCAACAATTATCGACAATATCGACAGTAGCAACGTAAATATTGGAAACTTAAAACCCAACCATTTATCGAGTTTTAAACCACCAAATACCCCAATACAAATAACCACAATCATTTGTATGGCCATGGTTGAGTACTTAGCATAATTGAATAAAAGCTTATCAGGCTTCAGGTTCGGCTGGTCGTCCACTTTGCGAATATTCGTCGGTCATTTTGCAATTGCCTGTAAATCGGCATCCTGGCTCAATGGCAAGACGGTTAGTAACTATATCGCCAATAATTTGAGATGTTGACTTAAGAGCAAGTAACTCAGTAACATTCAATTTACCTTCTACGATACCGTATATATCGGAATTTTTGCAGTTTATAACACCTTTAACCTTTCCCGATTCGCCAACTACTAGTTTTCCTTTAGCATTTACATTGCCAACCAATACGCCATCCAAGCGAATGTCGCCGTTTGAAACGATGTCGCCAGTAATTTCGGTGCCAACTGTTATAGTGTTGTGGGAATTGGGTTCGTTTTCGATAAATTTAGCCATATCCATTTATATTTATTTGATATTTGGGTTGAACAAATATAAAAAAATCTTATTGGAAATAGAAATTTTACTCATAAAAAATGGTTTTTTACGATTTTTGTTTCTTCCTAAAAGTTATTATTGGCAGACGTATCCAACCAAAGACGGCACGGAACGACACATTACCCTATTAAATAATAAGTTTTTCTTTTTCTAGATTCCTCTCTCCATTCGGAATGACTGGCAGTTTCAGGGAAGAGAGGGGAGAGAGAGGAAGCTGTGCAGAGAATACCTCACCGAAGGTAAACTCGTTCCATGCGGAACTTTTTTAGGTATCGGACATAGCGTAATTAATGCTGGCAGGTTTTCGGTAATAGGTAGATTATATGATAATTATAAATTACCGAGGTTATATGAAATACAAAACCTGTCAGGATTTTATACACCACATTTCCTCATTTGTCATCTGCACATCTGCAGATCTGTCATTTCCTCATTTCCTCATTGAAAAACTTCATTTTCAACAAAAATTACACTATCCCCTTGCATTATGGTTTTAACTTGGTATTTTTATCGCCGTTAACCGAAACGTAATGGCTCATATTCTTATTGTTGATGACGATGTAACATTTTGTATAATGCTTCGCACTTTTCTGGAAAAGAAGGGCTTTAGCGTAAAAGAGGCATATTCGTTCGGCGAGGGTAAAAAAGCTATACTCACAAAGGATTTTGATGTTGTTCTTATCGATATTCGTCTGCCTGATAGCGATGGTATTGAACTTCTGAAGGTTGCAAAAAACCGGTCACCACACACTCCCGTAATTTTAATGACAGGTTATGGCGACATACGCTCGGCTGTTAATGCCATTAAACTTGGTGCTTTCGAATATGTTACCAAACCAGTAAACCCCGACGAAATACTTTGGACAATAAACAGCGCATTGCCAATAAAATCAGCATCAGCACATCATTCCTCACCTATCGAATTTGTTGCTGGCATTAGCGAAGCGGCTAAAAAAATGAACGAATACATTGGTGTGGTGTCGCCTACCAATATGTCGGTACTAATAATGGGCGAAAGCGGCACAGGCAAGGAATTTGTTGCTCGAAAAATTCATTCGCTGAGCAACCGTGCGAAAAAACCTTTTGTAGCAATCGACTGTGGCGCATTACCAAAAGATTTGGCGGCAAGTGAGTTTTTTGGGCACATAAAAGGCTCATTTACTGGGGCAATATCGGACAAAACTGGTCAATTTGCGGTAGCTAATGGAGGCACTCTCTTTCTCGACGAGATAGGAAATTTAAGCTACGAAGTTCAAATACAGCTACTAAGAGCAATTCAGGAACGAAAAATTAAGCCCGTTGGCAGTAACCACGAAGTTAAGGTTGATGTTCGCATTATTACCGCTACCAACGATAATCTAATCAAAGAAGTTCGCAATGGAAATTTTAGGGAGGATTTATATCACCGCCTAAACGAATTTACCTTGCAAGTGCCTCGCTTATGCGAACGCAATACCGATTTAGTAGTTTTTATCGAACACTTTATGCATTTGGCTAACAAGGAATTAAATAGATCGGTTGTTAAATTCGACGAAAAAGTGCTATATGTATTTGCTTCATATTCATGGCCGGGCAACATTCGTGAACTAAAAAACACAATTCGCCGGGCTGTTCTTCTAACAAAGGAAAACACAGTAACGCTCGACTCTCTTCCTCCTGAACTAATTACACTCGGAAATACAAAATCTTCAATTTCAGTAAATTATAACGACGACCTAAAAGAAACTATTGAAAACATTGAAATTGAAAACATTAAGCGAGTTCTCGATAAGGTTAAATATAACAAAACCAAAGCCGCAGCCCTCCTAAATATCGATCGTAAAACCCTATACAACAAGCTAAAGCAATATAATTTAGAGGGTTAGTTGTTTTTTTCTAGTGCAAAAATAAAATAGGCAAACGCACCGAATGTAATCTGCAAATTTTAACCGGACAATATTGATTTTATATAACGTATTTGTTATATATTTGTATTGCTTTAATGAGGAATAAATAGATGAAGTGGTCGGAACTAAGGCGAAAAGCTGAACGAAATGGATGGTATTTGCTGCGCAATGGTGCAAACCATGATATTTATGCTCATAACAACAAAGAGTTTCAGATTCATAGGACGGCATGATTCCGAGGAAGTTAAAAAGGGATTATTTAGCAAACTCAAGAAACAAATAGGATTTTAAACATGAAAACTTTAGCACTAATTGAACAGGGAAAAGATGGATCGTTCTCTATTTATACGCCTAATTTGCAAAGCACTATAATTGGTAGTGGGAATAATGTAGAAGCTGCTAAAAAGGATTTTGCGAACTCCACAGCGGAAATGATACTGTCGTACAGCGAAACTGGAAGAAAACTGCCCAAAGAACTAACCGATTTAACTTTTGAGTATAAATATGATGTTGCATCGGTATTCAACTACTATAGTTGGATAAACGTTTCGAAATTTTCGAAAATAGCTGGTATAAATGCCTCTCTTATGAGGCAATATAAGAAAGGTATAAGTTATATATCGGAAAAACAAGCTAATAAAATCGAAATTGCTCTAATAAAATTGGGAAATGAATTATTGAGTGTTAGGTTATAAGTCCGCAATACAATTATCTGTGCTATAATAATTTAATATATTTTACGCATCAGTTTTTACTTTCCGCAATTAAATTTAACGTTTCCTCGTAAGCCTTACTTCTATTGCTTGCACGCTTTTGTGTAGCAATAGTTTCGGTACGTATATAACCACCTTGATAATATCTTTGAATCCAAGGCATTACTGTAAAAAACGCATCGTAAACTGTTTGGTTTAAAGCTATTCTAACGCCCAATAATGCTAGGCCCGACGTTAATAAAACCGAATTAAGTCCGTTGCGAATATCGCCAGAGTAAAATTGGCCTAACCCAGGGAAACACATACTTAAAGTAGAGGCCGTTTTAGGATTTGGGCTGTAAAAATTACGTTTTCGGTTAAATATTTTTTCGATTTTTTGCCGTTTAATTTGGTCGCAAGAGGCAATGCAGTTTACAAAGCTAATTTTTGCGTTGTCGAAATCGTCCATGCCAAAATAGCAAATACCCAACAGAAACTCCTTTTTGTAATAAACATCGCCAGTAATGGTATCGCTAATCGACAATATTTCGGCTAATGCCAAGCCAAAATCGCGCATATACACCATACACTCCACTTTATTAAAAAGCGCTTTGCTCTTTAACTCATTGCTGGAATAGGTAAAGAAGGCTTTATCGTAATACTCGGCGGCTTTGTCGAACTGGTTAAGATTTTGAAAACAACTGCCTATATGGTCATAAACTTCTGGCGCAGCATTGGAGTCGAAAAACAGGTATCGCTGATATTCTTTGAGAGCCATCGAATAATTACCGGCATTATATTGCTGATTAGCAACTTGCAGCACCTGCGAAAGCGACTGGGCGGCGACAATAATAAAGCTTATATTAAAAAATAGAATAAAAAGCAGCTTTCGAGCGTTTGGGTTGACAGTCATTAGTTGATAATTTGATAAACAAAGTTTAAGGTATATGTTGGTCAGCCAATTGTTTTCGATAAGTGAATCGTTTATCTTTTTTGGTCAAATATAATTACTTATGTCGTAAAACGACACTTCAAAAGTGCGATATTGTTGAATTTTAATTAAAACAAAACAGCCACTAACAAGTTTTACCTTGCAAGCGGCTGTTAATAAGTGTGGGCCCACCTGGGATTGAACCAGAGACCCTCTGATTATGAGTCAGATTTTTATTAATATCCAATAATTTATATTTTGCATTAATGACTAATTATCTGTGTTTTACATTTTTTAATTTCCATAATTTGTCATATTTTTACATCGTTTTGCATATAGTTGTATGCAAATTGTATGCAAATGAAAAATATGGAAACATTTAGTTTATACAAAGTTACAGCAACGATAATTTTAGATACTCGACGGAAAAAGGATAATGAATTATACCCAATTAAGTATCGAGTTACCTTTTTGCGAAAACAAAATTACTATAGCTCGGGTATTGATATGCCTATTGATGAGTGGGACGCATTGCCAAAAACCAAAAAGAAATCGCTTATTGACACACGCGAATTACAGACATCCAATACTGGTTCTTGATAATCAATCACTAAAGAATTAGTGTGCGTAAAATAAAAATGTATTAATTTTGTGGTTATGGGACAATTATTATTACCATTATTTCCAAAGGATACCAAAATGATCACTCCAGTTCTTGGAGTTCGTACTTACGAAGGTACAGTTTTTTATTTGCTAAGTGGGATGCCAATACATTCGCATGCCGAGGGTGATTTGAACAAATTCCGTTATGTTACCTCGAACCTTTTATTGCAGGGTTTATGCAGTAATCAAAACATAGCCGATGCTTTTCATGTATCCATCGATAGCGTTGCTCGTTGGAAGAAGAAACTTTTCGAAGAGGGGGACGCATCATTTTTCAATGAAGAGGCGCGCCATGGGCGCAGCCATAAATTGCTGCCCGATGTTCTGGCTCGCATTCAAATTAAGCTCAATGAAGGTTTAAGTGCCACCTCTATAGCCAAGGCGGAAAAAATCTCGGAAGGTAGTATTCGCTATGCGATAGGTCAGGGACGTTTAAAAAAAAAGATTTCGACCCCGTAACCACCCCCACAGCTACAAGCCGCAGCCAGCGAAGCCATGAAGATGCCGCAGCCTCTGGAGGCATTGGCCTGGCCGCTACCCGGCAAGATGAAAGGGTTATGGCAGCAACAGGCCAATTGGCTTATGCACCCAGCCAATTCGAGCATCAGGAAAGCGTACTCAATGCAGGGGTGTTATTTGCTATACCCGCATTAATATCACAAGGGTTCGAGCGGTTCTTTAAAGTTTTAAACCCATTACCATCGGGATTTTACGGACTTCATCATATAATACTTACTCTGTGTTTTATGGCACTATGCCGAATAAAAAAACCGGAACAATTAAAATTGCATTCCCCGGGAGAAATGGGCAAGCTTCTGGGACTAGATCGCATACCCGAAGTAGGCTATTTCAGGAAAAAACTAAAGCAAATAACCGACCAGTCAAAGTGTGATGAGCTACACACAGAGCTATTCCATTCATGGGTAGAAACAATGCCGGAAATGTATTTTTATATTGATGGCCACGTTAGAGTTTACCATGGCGATAAGGCAAACCTGCCAAAGCGTTTTGTATCGCGAGAAAAACTATGCTTAAGTGGCACCACCGAATTTTGGGTAAACGACCAGCAAGG